>NZ_VRVC01000239.1:0-2741 GCF_008040005.1 Methylobacterium sp. WL19 | reverse complement strand
GCCGGTGCCCGTCCGGGCGGCGCTCCTCGGCCTGGGCGGCCTCGGCGGCCTCCTGGCGGGTCGGCGGGTTGAAGCCTTCGGGGAAGGCGCCGACGGGGATCTTCTGGCGCGTGGTGCGCTCGATATCCCGCAGGTAGGCCTTCTCCTCGTCGTTGCAGAACGAGATGGCGAGCCCGTTCGCCCCGGCGCGCGCGGTGCGGCCGATGCGGTGGACGTAGCTCTCGGGCACGTTGGGCAGGTCGTAGTTGATGACGTGGCTCACCGCCTCGACATCGATGCCGCGGGCGGCGATGTCGGTGGCGACCAGCACCCGGCAGGACCCGTCCTTGAACGCGGCGAGAGCCCGCTCACGCTGCGGCTGGGACTTGTTGCCGTGGATGGCGGAGGCGTTGATGCCGACCTTCTCCAGGCCGCGCACCACGCGGTCGGCGCCGTGCTTGGTCCGCGTGAAGACGAGCACGCGCTCGATCTTCGGGTCGCGCAGGATGTGGTTGAGCAGGGCCTGCTTCGCGCCGGTATGGGCGAAGATGACTTCCTGGGTGACGCGCTCGGCGGTGGTCGCCACGGGGGTCACGGCGACCTGCACCGGGTCGCGGAGATACTGGTCGGCGAGGCCCGCGATGTTCTTCGGCATGGTGGCCGAGAAGAACAGGCTCTGGCGCTCCTTCGGCAGCATCTTCACGATGCGCTTGAGGGCGTGGATGAAGCCGAGGTCGAGCATCTGGTCGGCCTCGTCGAGGACGAGGATCTCGACGGCTTCGAGGGTCAGCGAGCGGCGCTCGATGAGGTCCATGAGGCGGCCCGGCGTGGCGACGAGGATGTCGACGCCGTTGGCGAGCGCCTTCTCCTGACGGGAGATGGTGACGCCGCCGAACACCACGGTGTTGGTGAACGACAGGTATTTCCCGTAGTCGGAAAAGCTCTCGGCGATCTGGTTGGCGAGTTCGCGGGTGGGCGAGAGCACCAGCACGCGGCAGCCGCGGCGGATGGCCTTGCGCGGGTTCTGGGCGAGGCGGTGCAGGATCGGCAGCGCGAAGGCCGCGGTCTTGCCGGTGCCGGTCTGGGCGATGCCGCAGAGGTCGCGGCCTTCCATGGCGGGGCGGAGGGCCTGGGCCTGGATCGGGGTCGGGGTCTTGTAGCCGGCCTCATCCAGGGCGCGCAGAACGGGCTCTGCGAGGCCGAAATCGGTGAATTGGGTCAAGGGTAGACTTTCAGGCAGCGGGACCGGCCGGACACCACCGAAACGATGGCCGTCTTGTCGAAGGGGCTGGTCCGTTGAGCTGGAGGCCGCCCGCGTGATGGGGCGATCCGGGTGCATGCACGTTGAAGAGAGGGGCTCAGGTCGCTTGGGCCGCGCTGACGCGCAATCGGCGATCCGTCACGCAGCCCTCTCAAGCGAACCTGTCACGGCCGCTGACGCTGCGACTGCGATATGCGCTTTCGCGCCTGCGAAGTCAACGTGGTGCCCGAGCCATTCGCCGGGCGCGGGGGTTACCAGCCGTAGCGCGCCATCTGATCGAGCTTGGCCCGGACCGCCGTCTCGTCGCGGCCGAGGGCGGCGATGCTCTGGGACAGGCCGTAGCAGGTGCCGCAGAACGGGAGCTGGACGAGGGGCATCGATTCGGCGCGGAACCGGGATACGGAGCCGATCAGGCAGGCGATGACCACCTCGTCCGGGGGCGTGCCGACGCAATCGCCGCGCGGGCTGCCGAACAGGGCGCGGTTGGGATAGGCCAGGGCCAGGGTGGTGCCGCCCCGCCGGTCGGGAGCCGGAGGCACGGTGTAGCTGCGCACGAACAGGCCGGCGAACAGCAGCATCGCGCCGAGGGCCGCGAGGAGGCGCATGGTCAGGCGGTCTCGTCGAAGCGGGTCCGGTGGAACACCTCCGTCCCGGCCCCATCGATGACGCGCACCGCCTCGGCCGGTCCGCCCGAGCGCTGCGGCGCCCGTGCCCGCGCGAACAGCAGGAGCGCGCGCTCCGTGGCGCTCTCCGCCCCGCTGGCACGGATCGACAGGCGCTGGCGCACGCGGTCCTCGCCCTCGTCGTCGGAGCCGAGGATCTCGATGTGGAACGTCTCGCGCGGAGTCACGATCGGGCGGCCTCCGGATGACGTCTGTGGCGATGGCTGGTCATTGCGGGGAGCTTTCGCCTCAACGTGGCGCCTGTGCAAGATGGGGCGTGCGCAAGGTGCCGCCCCGGCGAGCCGGCGACTGTGCAAGCCGGGGGCGGATGTGGTTGAGTGGCGTCGACCTCCTTATGATCGGACAGAGCAGACATGGCGCCTTCGCATTTCGTCACGACCGGCTGGCTCAAGGAGCGTCTCGGCGCACCGGGCATCATCGTGCTCGATGCGTCGTGGTACCTGCCCGCCCAGGGGCGCGATGCCGCAGCCGAATACGAGGCCGCCCACATCCCCGGCGCGATCCGCTTCGACATCGACGCCATGAGCGACGAGACCTCGCCCCTGCCGCACATGCTGCCCCGGCCGGAGGTCTTCGCCTCGCGCATGCGCGAGGTCGGCATCGGCGACGGCATGCACATCGTCGTCTATGACGGGATGGGCCTGTTCTCCGCGCCCCGCGTCTGGTGGATGCTGCGCACCTTCGGCGTGCGCGACGTGCAGATCCTGGAGGGCGGCTTTCCGGCCTGGCTCGCCGCCGGCGGTCCCACCGAGGATGGCGACGGCCCCCGCCGCGACCGGCGCCATTTCTCCGCGCGCCTCGACCACGGGGCCGTGGCC
>NZ_VRVC01000238.1:0-2758 GCF_008040005.1 Methylobacterium sp. WL19 | reverse complement strand
GCCGATGGCACGGCCTTCGCCGCCGGCAGCAATGCCGGCGGCGAAGGCCGTGCCATCGGCTGGCTCGATCACTTCCCGCGTTCCTGATCTCACTTAACGCTTCGACGGTCGGGTTCGCCCGGCCCGACGCCGCCCCGGATCGTCCGGGGCGGCGTTGTCGTGTCCGGGCTCGCTGCCGGGACGGGATTGCCGACGGGCGATTCCGCGCCATCTGACCCTATGGCGGTCATCGCCGCGAGGGAGGCGTGGACATGCGTTTCGAACTCTACCGGGATTCGGGTGGCGAGTGGCGCTGGCGCCTCCGTGTCACCAACGGCAACGTCATCGCCGATTCGGCCGAGGGTTATGCCCGCCGGGAAGATTGCGAGCACGGCATCACCCTGGTGAAGGGCTCGGCCGAGGCCAGCGTGGTCGACATGACGCTGAAGATCGCCTGACCCGTCCACCCGGCCCCGCTCGGGCGAAGGCCGTTCGCCACAAGGCTAACCGTTAAGCTTGCCGGCAGGGGGCATGAAACGGTTTGCCGATTCCGTGAGTTCGGCTGACGGCCAAGCATGCATTCCCGCGCGTGCCGTCGTATCATCACCGTCGTTCGATCATCTGAGGAGTCATGAACGTGTTGAGGAAACTCCTTCTGGCCGCATTGCTGGCCCTGGGCTTCGCCGCCCTGGCCCCCCAGGGCGCTTCGGCCGCGCCCATCGGCCCGGTTTCCGCACTTCAGAGCGAGGCCGCACCGGCCGTCGTCGAGAAGGCGCAGTATTACTACCGCCGGCCGTATTACCGTCGCCCGTTCTACGGTCGCCCCTATTACGCCCGCCCGTATTACCGTCGTCCGTACTTCGCGCCGCGTCCGTTCTACCGTCGCCCGTACTACGCCCCGCGCCGGTTCTACGGCCCGCGTCGCTTCTACTACTGAGTCGGCCACGCCGGCCGGTTTCGAGGCCCGGTCGTCCCCTTCGGGACGACCGGGCTTTTTCTTGACCTGACGCCACCTCTCGGCCGATGCAGGAGGCCAAGCCGCGCCTCGGACGAACCAAGGCCGCGCCTCGGACGAACCAAGGCCGCGCCTCGGACGAACCAAGGCCGCGCCTCGGACGAACCAAGGCCGGCGGCGATCAGGGTGGAGACCGCAATGGGCGAGACCAGCGATCCGCGTGGGGACCTCACGGTGCGCACCATCGCGATGCCGGCCGACACCAACGCCAATGGCGACATCTTCGGCGGCTGGGTGATGTCGCAGATGGACCAGGCCGGGGGCATCGCCGGCGTCGATCAGGCGCAGGGCCGCGTGGTCACCGTGGCCGTCGATGCGATGACCTTCATCCGCCCGGTGCGGGTGGGCGACGTGCTCTGCGTCTATACCCGGGTGGAGAGTGTCGGCCGCACCTCCATGAAGATCCAGGTCGAGGCCTGGGCCCGGCGCTTCCGCACCAAGCTGCGCGAGAAGGTCACCGAGGCGACCTTCACCTTCGTGGCCATCGACGACGACGGTCGCCCGCGCCGGCTTCCCAAGCCGGAGCCGGAGAGTTCTTCGCCGGAGCCGTGAGGACCTGAGAGGCGGGCATCAAACGTTCGGAGGGGCCACGCGCTGGCGCAGGCCGGTGATGACGGCCTTCAGGACGTCGGAATCGACCTGATGCCCCGTGGCCGAACGGACGGCGTCGACCCGGTCGTGGACGAAGGCGAGTTTGGCGATGACGGCCGGGGTCAGCTTGAAGGGATAGAGCGCCGGCTGCCCCATGCTCCGGCTGAGGGAATTCACCGCGTAGGTCAGTGGCAGCCAGACCGAGACCAGCCGGTCGAGGTCGGGGGACTGGTACGGATCGAAATCGATCACCACGGCCTCCGGCGCGCTGCTGCGCAGGCGCGGTCTCAGATGGAGCTCGAAGGCGCTCGCCGTCTCCACCGTGTCGACGATGTGGAGGTAATGCGCCCAGGTCTCGGCGAAATCCTCCCACGGGTGGCTGGTGGCGTAGGCGCTGACGTAGGATTCCTGCCAGTCTGGCGGCGCGCCCTGGGCATAGTAGCGCTGCAGGGCCATGCCGTAGCTGGCGCGCTCGTCTCCGAACAGGTCGCGGAACGCCCAGATGCTCGGGTCGTAGCGGACCAGGACGTTCCAGAAATAATGCCCGATCTCGTGGCGGAAATGCCCGAGAAGCGTGCGGTAATACTCGCCGAACAGCATCCGCCGGCGCTCGCGCTCGACGTCGTCGGCCTCGGCGATGTTGAGGGTGATGAGGCCGCTGCGATGCCCGGTGAGGACGGGCGGGCCGACGCTGTAGCTCTCGGCCGGATCCACCAGGAAATCGAAGGCGAGGCCCGTGGCCGGGTTCTCCTCCCGCGTCATCAGGGGCAGGTCCAGGCGCAGGAGCGAGTAGAACAACCGGTGCTTGGCCGCCTCGATCTGGCGCCAGCGGGTGAGGTTCCAGTCGAGGGTCAGGTCCGGGACAACGCGGTTGTGCCGGCAGGAGGTACAGTAGCGGTCCGCGCTGTCCTCCGGCACCAGCCAGTTGCACGCGTGGTAATCGGCATTCGCGCAGAAGCGGTACTTTTGGGCCGGGTCGGCATAGGCGTGCCAGACCGAACCGGAGGGTTCGAGGGCCGACATCTCATGCGACTGGCAGACATAGCCGAGCCGCCGCTGGCAGCTGTCGCATTCCGTGCTCTCGAAGCTCACCGGCTGGTCGCAGGCCTGGCACTGAAAGACCTTCATCGGGCGGCCGCGCCCGCCGGACGGACGCCGCGGAGGGCGAGCGGG
>NZ_VRVC01000237.1:0-2810 GCF_008040005.1 Methylobacterium sp. WL19 | reverse complement strand
GTGTCGGGCGCCCGCGGCCTCGCCATGCTCCGCCTCGACCGCCTCGCCGATGCGGTCGCCGCCGGCGAGCCTGTGCGCGCCGGCGCGACGATCCTCGGTGTCGAGAAACCCTCCTTCGCCACCTTCGCCTTTCCGGAGGTGACGCCGGCCGGGTGATCGGGGGCGACAATGACACTCGGTGAGTGGAGGCGAAGCCGGAGCGACGGTGAGGGGGCGATTCCGGACGAGGCTCCTTGGGCCGAGCCCCCTCACCTTCGGCTGCCGCCTCGCCGCGCCGACGACGGGGTCGTCGCGGCCCTCTCCCCGCGTGCGGGGAGAGGGGATGCGCAGCTGATCGCTCCTGGCGACGACCCGGCCTCCCGGCGTTCTCGGCCCATCTGGCGTTCTTGATCCGTTCCGATTATTCTCGATCCCATGCCGCACGATTCCACAGGCCTGATCCAACATCCCGACGGCTGCCCGCGCTGCTGGTGGGCCGGGCTCGATCCGGTCTACGTCGCCTATCACGACACCGAATGGGGCGTGCCCGAGCATGACGGCCGGGCGTTGTACGAGAAACTGATCCTCGACGGGTTCCAGGCCGGCCTGTCCTGGATCACCATCCTGCGGCGGCGCGAGGGATTCCGCCGGGCGTTCGCCGGGTTCGACCCGGAGGCCATCGCGCGGTTCACGCAGGCCGATGTCGAGCGGCTGATGCAGGATAACGGCATCATCCGGAACCGCGCCAAGATCGTCGGGACCATCGCGGGCGCCCGCGCCTTCCTCGCCATCGAGGAGCGCGGCCCCGGCTTCTCGCGCTTCCTGTGGGACTTCGTCGAGGGCCAGCCGATCCAGGGCCGGGCGACGGACCGGGCCGGCATCGCCACCGAGACGGAGATCTCGCGGGCCATCTCGCGCGCCCTCAAGAGCGAAGGGTTCAGCTTCTGCGGCCCCACCATCGTCCATGCCTTCATGCAGGCGGTGGGCATGGTGAACGACCACCTCGTCGGGTGCCATCGACACGCCCCCTGCGCCGCCATGGGGGCGGGCCGATGAGCGCCACCGCCCCCCGCGCCTGGCAGCGGATGCTGTCGGGCCGGCGTCTCGACCTCCTCGATCCCTCGCCGCAGGACATCGAGATCGCCGACATCGCCCACGGTCTCGCCCGCGTCGCTCGCTGGAACGGCCAGACCGCCGGGCCGCACGTCTTTTCCGTGGCCCAGCACGCACTTCTGGTGGAGGCCATCGGCGCGGATCTGGCCCCCGGCCGGACCCGGATGCAGCGCCTCGAACTCCTGCTGCACGATGCCCCGGAATACGTGATCGGCGACATCATCTCGCCGTTCAAGGCGGCGATCGGACCGTCCTACAAGGGTGTGGAACTGCGCCTGATGGCGGCGATCCGCCAGCGCTTCGGCCTGCCGGAGCCCGACGAGGACGAGGTTCGCCTGGTCAAGCGCGCCGATGCGATGGCGGCCCATCTCGAAGCCACCCGCCTCGCCGGCTTTTCGGCGGACGAGGCCAGCGCGGTCTTCGGGCATCTGCACCCGGCTGCCCCGGAGGCGCAGGCGCTGATCGAGCCCTGGCCGACCGCCGAGGCTCAATCGAGGTTCCTTTCACGTTTTCAGGTTCTTACGAGCGCTTCCTGATGTCGGATATCCACGTCTGCCCCCTGTCGCAACTGCCCCGGATTCTGGAGAGCACCGGGGCGAGCCACCTGATGACGCTGATGAAGATCGGCACCGCCATCGCACGCCCGGAGGGCATCGCCGACGGGCGCCATTGCGTGGTCGAAGTCAGCGACATCGTCGCCCCCCTCGACGGGCATGTCCTGCCGGGCGAGCTTCATGTGCGTCGTATCCTCGATTTTGCCGCTTCTTGGGACCGGGATCGGCCGCTGCTGATCCACTGCTATGCCGGGATCAGCCGCTCCACGGCGGCGGCCTACATCGCCGCCTGCGCCCTTGCGCCGGAACGGGACGAGGCCGAGATCGCCCGCGCCCTGCGCGCCGCATCGCCTTCGGCGACGCCCAATGCCCTGTTCGTGGAGATCGCCGACCGTCTGCTTGGACGCGGAGGACGGATGTCCGCCGCCATCGCGGGGATCGGGCGGGGCGCCGACGCGTTCGAGGGAAATCCCTTCGCGCTCGCGCTGGGGTAAGGGCCAAGGCCGCGATCAGCTTATAATTGTGATGAATCGAGTGTGGCCGAAACGACGCCACCCTTGACGAAGTGCTTGCCGATGGAGCAGCCAACGCCCCCCTGGGCTTGTCGGGCAGGCAGCCGCAGGCTTAGACCGGCACAATGAGGGGTACCCTGGGATGACCGCAGCGCGATCCGCCGTGGCGGCGACAACCGATTCGAAGGTGTCCGACGAGGGACTCGACCTGCCGTTCGAGAAGGCGCTCGAACAGCTCGAGGAGATCGTGCGACGCCTGGAGAAGGGGGATGTGCCCCTCGACGAATCGGTAGCGATCTACGAGCGCGGCGAGATCTTGAAGCGGCATTGCGAAGGTCTGTTGCGCAAGGCCGAGGCGCGGATCCAGACGATCACGCTCGGGCCCGACGGGGGCGCGGCGGGTGTCGCTCCCCTCGATGTCGGCTGAACCCACGGGGTCGCGATGATCCATGGTTTCATGAAAATTATTCATCTGCCGCAACAAGTTGCGCGCTTATCTTCCCTCCGGACGTGAGGTTGATTCTGTGTCACGGATAGAAACCTCGATCCTCGACGGGCTTGACGAGACGTCTGCTCTTCGCGCGCTTCCCGAGAGCCAGCTTCAGGCGGTGGCGGACGCTGTGCGTCAGGAGATGATCGACGCGGTGTCGGT
>NZ_VRVC01000236.1:0-2958 GCF_008040005.1 Methylobacterium sp. WL19 | reverse complement strand
GGCCAGCGGCGGCGCACCGGGCGCCTCCGCGATCGGCCCGCCGGAATCGCCCTGGCAGGCGCCGGATGCGCCGCCGGACGGCTTCATCCAGACCAGGATGCGGCTCTGCCCGTAGGGCTCGACCACGGGGAGGACGGCGCTGCGGAAGGTGCCGGTGGTGCGCGCCTCGCCCGGTTTCGACACCCCGTAGCCGGAGAGGACGAGGCTCTCGCCGGCGCGCGGCAGCGCGGCGCTCAGGGGGGTCGGCCGGAAGCGGCCGGGAAGCGGTGTCGCGGTGCGGACGAGCGCCAAGTCGATGGAGCGCCGGCGCCCGGCGATGGCGCCCGCATCGTAGCCGGGATGGACCGCGCGGGCCGCGAGATCGACCAGCACCGGCTGGCCCGCCTCGTCGCGAAAATGCACCCGGTGCTCCGCGCCGCCCCGGCGGGAGCCCACCGCCACGCAATGGCCCGCCGTCAGCACCGCATCCTGCGCCACGACGATGCCGGTGCACACGCCGCCGTTCGAGGACAGCACCATCACGGCCGAGCCGGCCGCCTCCGGCGCCTCGCGGCCGCCGATCACGGCACCGGCCGGCGCGGCGGCGAGGCCGAGCAGCAGCGCGATACCCGCAGACCGCATGTCGAGATCCATTCCGCCCATCCCCTTCATCGCCCCACCCGGAGACGACGATGAGTCCGATACGCGTCGATGCCGCCATCGTCGAGCCGGTCACGTTGGCCGACATGCGCGCCCACCTGCGCCTCGACCCGGATAACACCGCCGAGGACGGTCTGGTGGAGGGCCTGATCGCCTCGGCCCGCGCCATGGTGGAGCTGGCGACGCGGCGCATCCTGGCGCCGGGCCGCTACCGGGTGATGCTCACGGCCTGGCCCGCCGACGGATTCGTGCCCCTGCCCCTGAGCCCCCTCGTCGCCCTGGCGAGCGCGGGCTCGGTGGATGCGACCGGGACCGTCACGGCCTTCGCCCCCGGCCTCGTCCGCCTCGCGCCGGATACGGTGGAAGCGCCGGGGCTGATCGTCTCCCCCGCCCTTCCCTCGCTCGCCCGGGCCGCCGCCCTGATCGAGGTCGATGCCGGATACGGAGGGGCGGGTCCACCGGTCCCCCCCGCCCTCGTCCAGGCGATCCGGCTCGTGGCGGCGCACGGGTTCGAGAACCGGGGCGACCTGCCGGTGACCCTCGCCCCGATGGTGGAGGCGCTCGTCGCGCCGCACCGCCGGATGCGCCTCTAACCGTACCGTCCGGAGCTCTGCCATGACGCACCCGCCCATCGGCGCGCGGCGACGCCGCTACGTGCTCGAACGCTTCGTCGACGACCCGGACGGTTTCGGCGGGCACCTTCGCCGGTTCGTGGCTGGCCCGCTCCTCTGGGGCACGCTGGACTCCACCGGCCATGCCGAGCGCACGCGCGGCGGCCGGTCCGATGCGGTGGCGACCCACCGCATTCGCATCGCCTACCGCGCCGACGTCACGCCCGCCATGCGGCTCGTCTCCGGCTCGCGCCGCTTCGCCATCCGCGCGGCGGGCGATCCCGACGGGCGCGGGCGCGACCTCGTCTGCGAGGTCGAGGAGCTGATCGAAGCCACGGGAGCCCCGACGTGAGCGATGCCCTGTCCCTTCCGGCCAACCCGCTCCTCGCCCTGCGGGCCGCCATCCTCACCGTCCTCGGCACTGATGCGGAGCTTGGCCGGCTCATGGGCGGCGCGGTCCGCATCCATGACGAGCCCCCGCGCGGCGCGGCGCCCGTCTACGCGCTGTTCGGCCCCGCCGAGATGCGGGACGATTCCGTCGACGGCGCGCTGCGCCATACCCATCGGCTCGGGCTGATCCTCTTCGCCAGGCCCGGATCGAGCCGCGGCGCCATCGAGGCCGCCGGCCGGGCCGCCGCGCTCCTGCACGAGGCGCTGCTCTCCCCCGCCGGCCATGGCCTGTCGATCCTGCGGGTCGAATCCCTCGCCTGCGCCCGTGACGAGCGCAGCGGCGAGACCCGCGCCATCCTCACCCTCCAGGCTGTCACCGAGCGGCTGCCGACCTCCTGAACCGGTTTTGCTCCGCGGAACCGGTGGCCACCTTTGCGAAACCCGCTTCAAGGAGCGACCCCATGAGTGCCCAGAAAGGCAAGGACCTCCTCATCCGGATCAGCGAGGGAACGGGGTTCACGGCGGTGGCCGGCCTGCGCGCCCGGCAGCTCGCCTTCAACGCCGAGACCGTGGACGTGACGAGCGCCGAATCCGTCGGGCGCTGGCGCGAGCTGCTGGCCGGGGCGGGGGTGCGCCGCGCGGCCGTCTCCGGCTCGGGCGTTTTTCGCGACGAGGCCTCCGATGCGCGCCTGCGCCAGATGTTCTTCGACGGCAGCATCGACACGCTTCAGGTCGTGGTGCCGGCCTTCGGCACGATCCAGGGCCTGTTTCAGATCACCAGTCTGGAATATCGCGGCGACCATGCCAGCGAGGTGACCTTCGACATGGCCCTCGATTCGGCCGGGCCCCTCACCTTTACGAGCCTGTGATGGCCAACCGCAGACGCGGAGAGGTCTCCGTCGCGATCGGGGACCGGCGCTACACCCTGTGCCTCACCCTGGGAGCCCTGGCCGAGTTGGAAGACGCGCTCGGCGCCTCCGATCTCACCGGCCTCGCGGGCCGCTTCGCCGAGGGCCGCCTCGCCAGCCGCGACCTCATCGCCCTCCTTGGCGCGACCCTGCGCGGCGGCGGCCACGATCTCGACGACGAGGCGGTGGCGCGGCTGCCGCTCTCCGGGGGGATCGAACCCATCGCAACGGCCCTCGGCGAGGCGCTCGCCGCCGCCTTCGGGGCCGAGACGCCGGACCCTTGAGCCCCACGGGCGGGATCGCGCCGGAGGCTCCCTCCGCCTTCCCGTGGGACGAGGCCATGGCCCTGGGCCTGAACGCCCTGCGCTGGAGCCCGCGCGACTTCTGGGCGGCGACGCCCCGCGAATTGA
>NZ_VRVC01000235.1:0-2997 GCF_008040005.1 Methylobacterium sp. WL19 | reverse complement strand
GGGCACCTCCACATGGGTCGGCGCCTCCGCGTCGAGGCGGTGACGCATGTCCCACGGGAGGAGTGCGTTGAGGGCGCGGCCGGAGATCCTGGCCGCGTGAAGGGTTCGAGGGCGCTGGTCGCCGCCTCCGACCAGAGGCGATGGCAGATGCCCGGCTCGGTCCGCCCCGCGCGGCCGCGCCGCTGGTCCACCGAGGCGCGGGAGGCGCGGGCGGTGACGAGGCGGGTCAGGCCGATGCCGGGCTCGTAGACCGGCACGCGGGACAGGCCGGAATCGACCACGATCCGGACGCCCTCGATGGTGAGCGAGGTCTCGGCGATGCTGGTCGCCAGCACGACCTTCCGGGTTCCGGGCGGGGCGGGCGCCACGGCGCGGTCCTGCTCGGCCGGGGGGAGGGCGCCGTAGAGCGGCGCGATCTCGATGTTCTCGTCGATCCGTTCGGCGAGAAGGCTCGCCACGCGGCGGATCTCGCCCTGTCCGGGAAGGAAGGCGAGGACGGAGCCGGGATCGGCCCGCAGGGCGCGCAGGATGGCGTCGGCCATCGCATCCTCGATCCGCCGGTTGGGATCGCGCTCAGTGTGGCGTGTCTCGACCGGATAGGCCCGGCCTTCGGATTCGACGATCCGCGCGTCGCCCATCAGGCGTGAGACCCGCGCACCGTCCAGGGTGGCGGACATGACGAGGATGCGCAGGTCGTCGCGCAGGCCGGACTGCGCGTCGAGGGCGAGGGCGAGCCCGAGATCGGCGTCGAGGGAGCGCTCGTGGAACTCGTCGAAGATCACCGCGCCGATGCCCGACAGTTCCGGATCGTCCAGGATCATGCGGGTGAAGACCCCCTCCGTGACGACCTCGATCCGCGTCGCCCGCGAGATCTTCGAGCCGAGGCGGACGCGCAGCCCCACGGTCTCGCCCACGCGCTGACCGAGGGTGGCGGCCATGCGCTCGGCCGCGCCGCGGGCAGCCAGGCGCCGTGGTTCGAGGAGGATGATCCGGCCGGCAGCGCCGAGCCACGGCGCGTCGAGAAGGGCCAGCGGGACACGGGTGGTCTTGCCGGCTCCGGGGGGCGCCACGAGCACCGCCGATGGGCCGGCGTCGAGGGCCGCGAGAAGGCCCGGCAGGGCCGCATCGATCGGCAGGGCAGCGGAGGGGGAGGGGTTTGTCGCCATCGCGGATGTGGTGGTGCGGGCAAGCGGGAGGATGCGCAACCCCGTTTCGCCGTGACGGCGCGGATCACGTGCGCGATGCGAAAATCATCCCATGATCCTCATGCGTTCGGCGGCTTTTCGCTGCGTAATCGTGCATCGAAAAGAATGGGAACGGAGTCCGGGCAAACGACTTGTTGCCTCGACGCGCGCGGCGCGATCCGAACGGATGGACTACTCGATGACCAAGATTGCACTTGCCCTGGCGGCAGGAACCTTTTTCAGCGCCCTCGGCCTCGGCGCCGCTTCCGCCGCCCCGGCCATGCCGGCCGCTCCCGTGATCGCCGGCGATACGCTCGCCACCGAGGTCGTCAGCCGCGGTCATCACCCGGGCTACGCCAGCCATCGCGGCATGCGCCATCGCCACCACCATCATCGTCATGGCATGCGCCATCGCCGCGCCCCCGCCGCCTACAGCCACGGCGATCCGAACTCCCGCAACCCGCAGCAGCCGGGCTACATGCAGCGCAAGGGCACCACGTCGGGCGGCCCGGCCTACTAAGCCGTTCTTCAGCTTCATCGTCGGAAGGGCCGGTGCGGAGACGCATCGGCCTTTTTTCGTGGGATCACGGTTCTCCCCAGATGATGCTGGCAGGGGCGCTGATCCGGTCCGGCGGCCTCTGCTATGATGGCGCATGTCCCAACGCGCCGCCCGCTCCAGCCCGAAGACCAGCGTCCCGGCCGAGGAGACAGTGAGCGCCTCGCCCCTCGACATCGCCGGCGCGACGCCGATGATGGCGCAGTACATCGAGATCAAGGCGGCCAACACGGATTGCCTCCTGTTCTACCGGATGGGGGATTTCTACGAACTGTTCTTCGAGGATGCGGAGATCGCGTCCCGTGCCCTCGGAATCGTCCTGACCAAGCGCGGCAAGCATGGCGGGGCGGATATCCCCATGTGCGGCGTGCCGGTGGAGCGCTCCGACGATTACCTCAGCCGCCTCATCGCCCTCGGCCATCGCGTCGCGGTCTGCGCCCAGACCGAGGACCCGGCGGAGGCCAAGAAGCGGGGACCGAAATCCGTGGTGCGCCGCGAGGTCGTCCGCCTCGTCACCCCCGGCACGATCACCGAGGACCGTCTCCTCGATCCGTCGCGCGCCAGCGTCCTCCTCGCTCTCGGCCGCCGCAAGTTCTCGGAATCCGGCTACGCCTACGGCATCGCCGCCGTCGACATCTCCACCGGCCGGTTCTCGCTCAGCGAAGTTCCCGAAGGCGAGCTGGGTGCTGCCATCGCACGGCACGATCCGCGCGAGATCGTGCTTTCCGAGGCGATCCATTCCGACCCGTCGCTCGCCGGCCTCTGGCGCGAGGTGAAGGCCCCGGTCACGCCCCTGGCGCAGGCGGAGCTCGAACCGGCCTCGGCTGAACGGCGGATCAAGGAACAGTTCGGCGTCTCGACCCTCGACGGGTTCGGGCAGTTCGGGCGGGCCGAACTCGCCGCCGCCGGAGCGGCCCTGCTCTATATCGAGCGCACGCAGATCGGCGCCCGGCCCGCTCTGTCGCCGCCGACCCGGGAGACGAGCGGGGCGACGCTGGCCATCGACGCGGCGACCCGCGCCAATCTCGAACTCACCCGGACCCTCTCGGGCGAGCGCACCGGCAGCCTGCTCGACGCCATCGACCGCACCGTGTCGGCCATCGGCGCGCGGCTGCTGGCCGAGCATCTGGCCGGCCCTCTCACCGACCTGTCGGCGATCACGCGCCGCCACGAAGCGGTGTCGTTCCTGGTGGAGGATGGCGCCCTTCGCCGGAGCCTGCGCGACGCCTTGGCGCGGGCGCCCGACATCGCCCGCGC
>NZ_VRVC01000234.1:0-3108 GCF_008040005.1 Methylobacterium sp. WL19 | reverse complement strand
GGTCGCCGGCGGGGCGGCGGGGCAGCCGGTCTCCGTCACCGTCCATATCGCGACGCCGGACGCGGAGAGCTTCCGCCGCTCCGAGGCGCAGGTGGCCGCCGCCCTCGCCCGCGCCGTAGCGCGCGGAAGGCGCGCGTCCTGAGCGAGAACGACGCGGGGCCGTCGCGCATCCTGACCATCATCCAGGGAGGCCCGCCATGGCCGGTGATTTCCACGAGGTCCGCTTTCCCCTCGACGTGGCGCTGCGCGGCAGCGGGGGGCCGAGCCGCCTCACCGAGATCGTGACTTTGGCCTCGGGGCGCGAGCACCGCAACAGCCGCTGGGCCGATTCGCGGCGGCGCTACGATGCGGGCCTGGGCATCCGCACCCTCGACGCCCTGCATGCGGTCCTGGCCTTCTTCGAAGAGCGGCGCGGGCGCCTCTACGGATTCCGCTATCGCGACCGGATCGACCATCGCTCGGGGCCGCCGAGCCAGGCGGTGGGGCCGGGCGACCAGCCACTCGGCCTCGGCGACGGTGCGACGCGGGTGTTTCCCCTCGCCAAGACCTACGGCACCGGGCCGCTGCCCTATCGCCGCCTCATCGCCAAACCGGTGGCGGAGACCGTGCGGGTGGCGGTGGCCGGTGTCGAGCGACCGGCCTCTTCCTTCACCTGCGACGGCACCACGGGCCTCGTCACCCTGGCGACGGCCCCCGCCGCGGGCGCGCGGGTGACGGCGGGGTTCTGGTTCGACGTGCCCGTCCGCTTCGACACCGACGAGCTCAGCGTGGACCTCCAGGCCTTCAGCGCCGGAGAGATCCCGAACGTGCCGCTCATTGAGATCGTGCCCTGACCGGAGCCTGAAAGCATGCGCGACATCCCCGCCGCCCTCGCCGCGCATCTCGCCGGCGGGTCCACCACCCTGTGCCATTGCTGGTCGCTGACCCGGCGCGACGGCCTCACCCTCGGCTTCACCGACCACGACCGCGACCTCGCCTTCTCCGGCATCACCTTCGCCGCGCGCTCGGGGTTAGAGGCCGCCGAGGCGAGCGCGGAGCTCGGCTTCGCGGTGGGGGGCGGCGAGGTGGCCGGAGCGCTGACATCGCTGGGCATCGCCGACGCGGACGTGGCGGGCGGGCTCTACGACGCGGCCGGAATCGAGACGTGGCTCGTGGACTGGACCGATCCGGGAACGCGCCTCCTCCTGGATGTCGGGACCATCGGCGAGATCCGCCGGGCGGGCACCGCCTTCGTGGCGGAATTGCGCGGGCTGATGGACCGCCTCGACGAGGAGCGCGGCCGGACCTTCCGGGCCACCTGCGGGGCGGATCTCGGCGATGCGCGCTGCCGCGTCGATCTCGCCGATCCGCGCTTCCGCACCACCGGGACCGTCCTCGCGCCGGCGCAGCCCGGCGAGATGCTGACGGCCCTGGCCGGCGCCTTTCCCGCCGGCCGCTTCAGCGGCGGGCGGCTCACTTGGAACTCGGGCGGGAATGCCGGACTCGCCAATGACGTCCGGTCCCACACAGTGGTCGAGGGGGGCGCCCGGATCGAACTCTGGCAGGAGCCGCCCTGCGCCGTCGCGGCGGGAGACGCCTTCACGCTCACGGCCGGATGCGACAAGCGCCTGTCCACCTGCGTCGACACTTTCGCCAATGCGGTGAACTTCCAGGGCTTCCCGCACATGCCCGGCAACGACTTCGTCATCCGCGGCACCGCCGGCTCCGGCACCGCCCTCGACGGCGGCAGCCTGTTCCGCTGAGCCGGCAAAGGAGACCGTCATGCCAAGCGCCGACCGGATCGTCGCCGAGGCACGGGGCTGGATCGGCACGCCCTATCGGCATCAGGCCTCGCTCAAGGGCGTCGGCTGCGATTGCCTCGGCCTCGTCCGGGGGGTCTGGCGCGGGCTATTCGGACCGGAGCCCGAGACCGCACCGCCTTATTCGGCCTCCTGGGCGGAATCCGCCCCCGGTGGCGCCGACCCGATGGCGGAAGCCGCACGGCGCCACCTCGTCGCCGTGCGCGACTTTCCGGCCGGCTACATACCGGCAGCAGGCGACGTTCTACTCTTCGCCTTCCGCTCTCATTTTCCGGCAAAGCACTGCGCCATCGCCAGCGGGGCCGGGACGATGGTCCACGCCCATGACGGCGCGGCGGTGACGGAGGTCACCCTCACGCGATGGTGGCGCCGGCATCTGGCGCATGTGTTCCGGTTTCCCGGCGCCTGAGATCGATGCGGCGCAACGAGCGCGCTTCCCCTCCCCCGGCACGCCTACGGCATTCACACCTTTCGCGGGCTGCGCGGACCTGCCCTCCTCCCCCTTGTGGGGAGGAGTTGGAGGTGGGGGTGGTTGGGCGACCCTCAAGCTGCGGAGGCGGGCGGAGCCACCCCCACTCCTAACCTCTCCCCACAAGGGGGAGAGGGACGCGCCCTGCCTGCAAGAATGGATAAGTGAATCCAGTAGCCGCGTGCGGGGCGAGGCGAGGCGCACCGATGTGCGGGTCTGGATTGATGGCCGCACAGTCGACCTCACCGCCGCCCGCACCAAGCGCATGTGCTCCGGTTTCAGGATGGTCTGTTTCAGGAATGCGGAAGGACGGTGAGCCTCACACGCAGCCCATCCATGACCTTCCGGACGGTCTCGTAACGCAGCTTCGAGCCCGGGGAGAGCGCCTTGTAAAGAATTTCCCAGCCAATCCCGGAATCCTTGGCGATCTGCGTCATGCCCCGCGCCTTGGCCACGTCGCCGAGGGCCGCGAGAAACACTTGGGGATCCGAATCTTCGAGGGCGGCCGCGAGATACTCGGCGATGGCTTCGTCAGTGCCGAGATACTCCGACGCGTCGAAGGGCGTGAACTCTGTCATGGCGTGCTCCGGTCAAGCGAAGAGAGCATGGCGATGGCGTCCTGTGAAAGCTTTCGCGTGCGCTTGGGCAGTGACCGTTGACGTTCCTCTTTAACCGGCACGCGCACTTCGTCCCCTCCCCGCAGGCGGGGCGAGGCGATGCGCACCGAGTGTCCCTGATCCTTTAGCCCTCCCTCCCGGAGCCCTCCCGCATGGCCACGCTCATCCTGCAGACGGCCGGGGCGGCGCTCGGGACCGCGCTCGGCGGCCCGATCGGCGGGGC
>NZ_VRVC01000233.1:0-3129 GCF_008040005.1 Methylobacterium sp. WL19 | reverse complement strand
CCGCCAAGGACTGGCCCGCCTCCGACCGCGCCCGCGACGCCCTCGCCGCCATGGGCGTCACCGTGAAGGACAATAAGGACGGCACGACCACCTGGACGGTGTCGCCATGATCGCCCCCTCGGACCGCCAGCCGATCGTCGTGGCCGATGCGGGGCCTCTGATCCGACTCGCCGCAGCGGGCATCCTCGATACGCTGCGCGGTCTCAACCGGCGCATCGTACTGGTGGACCGGGTCGAGGAAGAGGTGGTCGGTGATCTCTCCAAGCCCTTTGCTGCCGAGATCGCCGCCTGGATCGATGGCCTCGGCGAAGCCGCGCTCCGGGTCGAGACCGTGGTCGGCATCGGTGTCGCGGCCCTGCGCGCCCGGCCGCGGACTCCAGCGGGGGATGCCTTGCTCAAGTCAGCCCTGCGTGATTCCGGCGAGCAGGCTCTGCGCGAGTTCGTGGCGCATTGGCACCCGACCGAGGCGAGTTCGGCGGTCGTGCTCTACGAAGATCGGAAGGTCGCGACCCTCTTCCTCGACGTGGAGTTCCCCGTGACGCTGATGACGACGCGCGCCTTCGTGGCGACGGTGACGCGCTGGGGCATCAATCAGGACGCGATCGCCGCCCTCGAAGCCATTTCCGGTCTCTATGACATGAAGCCGGCCCTCGTCGGTGAGATCGACCCGAGCCAGCCCGGCGACCTGCGGACGTTGCCGCAGCCGATGCCACCGATCCGAACTTGACCGACCGTCTCCCCGCCCTAGCCTGGCGGCATAGACCTATGCCGGTTCGTTCCCCGTCGAGAGAGACGCCAGATCCCCCTTCCGCAGGAAAACCGACCCAAGATAGAAAACATACTTTCATCTAGGCCGCCTGAGATGCAAGGATGGCGGCATGACGAACGAACGCTCGGCACATGCGCCCTTCGAGGTTTCGGAGGGTCTTCGCGAGATCGGGCAGGCCATAAGGGTCGCGCGATTGCGCCGACGTCAGCCCGCATCCGACCTCGCGTCCCGCGTGGGGGTCTCCCTCCCGACCTTGCGCAAGCTCGAGAAAGGCGATCCTTCGGTGTCGCTCGGCGTCTTCGCCAGGGCCGTCTGGACCCTCGGCCTGTTCCCGGCCGTCCGGCGCGCGGTCAGCCCCGAGAACGACCACTTGGCCGCTTCCATCGAAACCAGCCGCCTTCCCAGCCGCGTGCGCCGCCCGCGCGAACTGAATCTCGATGACCTCTGACGTCTATGTCCATGTCCGCCGCGAGGACGGGGCCACGGACCTCGTCGGCCGTTACCGGCTCGTCATGCCGGCGGCCGGTCGGTCCTATGGCGAATTCGCCTATGTCGGGTCCTGGCTGAAGAACAATCATGGCCGGGCTTTCGCCCTGGACCCGGAACACTTGCCGCTTCAGCCGGGGTCATTCAGGAGCACCATCCGTGGCCGACTTCCGGGCGTCCTGGCGGATGCCACGCCGGACCGTTGGGGGCGACGGCTCGTCGAACATCTTCGGCCTCACGATTCTCCGCCGATGATGCCGTCTGACTGGTTGCTCGCCCCCGGAGACGAGCGCGTCGGCTGCCTCGCCTTCTCCGAAACCCCGGCTCCCCCGTCACCGCGTCCGAGCTACGCGGCCACGGCCGATCTCGACGGCATCGCGGACGGGTTCGAGCGTCTCGAACGAGGCGAGGCGGTCGAAGGGCTGGCGGCCCGCCTCTGGACGGCGGGCATGAGCATGGGCGGCGCCCGACCGAAGGCCGTCATCGACTACGAGGGTGCCTTATGGATCGCCAAGTTTCAAAGGCGGGACGACACCTACGACCAATGCGGCGCGGAGCACGCGACGATGCGTATGGCATTCCGTTGCGGGATCGACGCCGCCGAAACCCGGGTTCTCGCGGTCGGGCCTCGCAAGGTCGTCCTGGTGAAGCGCTTCGACCGCGATGCGGCCCCCTACCACCCGACATGCCACTACATGAGCGGATTGACCGCTCTCGGATTGGATGAAACCTCCGATTTCGGTTCCTACCCCGACCTCGCCATGTTCCTCCTCCGGCACGGCGCGCGTCACGTGTCCGACCGCCATGAACTGTTCCGCCGCATGGTGTTCAACGTCCTGTGCGGCAACCGGGACGATCACCTCAAGAACCACGCCTTCCTCCGATGCGGCGACGGGTGGCGGTTGTCCCCGGCCTTCGACGTGGTCCCCCAACCGGATATGGATCCCCAGCAAGCCATCGGCGTCGGTCGATCCGGGAGCTACCCGACCACCGGCAACTGCCTGACACGGGTCGAGGATTTCGACCTCTCGCGGGACGAGGCCCGAGACATCGTCGCCACCCTCGCCATCCGCATGCGCTCCTGGCGTACCGACTTCGTCGCCGATGGCGTCGACGATGCAACGGTCGAGCGCCTCGCGCGCGCATTCTCGAAAGACCTCGACTGACCTCGGGCGTGGCGGGATTCCGCCGAACGCGCTGAGGACGACCATCGGCCGGGATCGGCGCCGCTCGATGCAAGGCGATCTCAGCGAGGCCCGACACCGAGGTCCGGGCTCATCCTCCCGTTCCCAGGATAAGCCGCCTCAGCGACAGGGCCGGCCCGGATGGCAGTTCGGGTTCCCGCCCGAAGGCGGAGCCTGCCTCTGCTGGCGCTGGGCCGCCTGTTGCTGCTGCTGTTGCTGCATCATCTGTTGCCGCTGGGCGGCCTGTTGCTGGTGTTGCTGGGCCTGCATCTGCTGACGTTGCATCATCTGTTGTTGCTGCTGCATCTGCTGGCGCTGGGCCTGTTGCTGCTGCTCCATCTGCATGCGCTGTTGCTGGCGGTTCTCCTGGATCTGCTGGCGCTGCATCATCTGCTGCTGCTGGGCCTGCCCCTGCTGGCGCCGGGCGGCCTGTTGCTGCTCCATCTGCATCCGCTGTTGCTGGCGGGCCTCCTGGATTTGAAGCCTCTGCTGCTGGCGCTGCAGGGCATCGGAATCCGGGCCGCGTCGCGGCGGCTGGCCAGCCGCTTCGCGATTGAGATTGGCCGGCTCCCGTCTGGCGCGCTCGGGGCCGTTCGGCTCGAATCCCGGCCGGGCCACCCGATCATGGCCCGGACGCCCCTCGCGGGCGCGGTCGCTTTGCGGCTGGTCGAGGGCGGGACGCAGCTGCGG
>NZ_VRVC01000232.1:0-3325 GCF_008040005.1 Methylobacterium sp. WL19 | reverse complement strand
CTTCTGCGGCGGCGATGGCGCCGGGATACCGACCGCAGGCGAATCCGGCCGGGCCGGCGGCGGCTCGGCGGGAACCGGGGACGGGCCGGCGAGGCAGCGATCGAGAGACGCGAGCGCATCGGCCGGCATGGCCGGGTCCGCTTCGCCCTTGAGGGCCGCGACATAGGCCTCGATCCGGTCCAGGGCGAGGTGGACGGCCCCCGTCGCCTCACGGTCGAGGGCGGCGTCGCCGGCGACGATTCGCTCGAACAGGGTCTCGAGCCGATGCGCCACGGCCTCGACCTTCGGCAGGTCCACCGCCCGCGAGGCGCCCTTCAGGCTGTGCGCCCGGCGGAAGACGTCGTTCCAGTCGGGAGGGACGTTCCCGGCCGCACCGGCCAAGGAAACGTGGGCCAAGGAGACATGGGCCAAGGAGACATGGGCCAAGGCGGCGCGGATCGCATCGATATGCTCGCGATGTTCGACCTCGAAGGCCGCGAGGAGCTGCTGGCGGATATCCATCGGTCGGTTGCGCCCGGCCTCTCCCGTCAGTGCCGGTATCGGTCGGCGAGGGTCAGGAGCGCCTGGGCGAGTTCGGTGAGATTGGCGGAGGCCGCCTCGACCTCGCGGGTCCCGGCGGCGGTCTGCTGGCTCGCCTGCCGGATGTTCTGGAGGGCGCCCATCACCTGCTCGATGCCGAGCTGCTGCTGGTTGGTGGAGGCGACGATCTGCTGGAAGGTCTGGACGCTCTCCTCGACCTTGGCGGTGATCTCCTCGATGGTCCGCTGGGTCGTGTCCGAGCGGGCCTTGCCGGTCATGGTGCGCTTGACCGCCTCCTCGGTGAGCATGACCGAGGTGTTGATGCCCCGCTGGATCTCCGAGAGGATGGTGCGCACCTGCGCGGTGGCCGCCTTGGCCTGATCGGCGAGCAGCTTCATCTCCGAGGCGACGACGGCGAAGCTCCGGCCGCTCTCGCCCGCCGCCGCCGCCTCGATCGCCGCGTTGAGCGCCAGCAGGTGGGTGCGCTCCGAGATGTCGTTGACGGTGGTGATGATCTCGCCGATCGCCTGGGTCTTCTCGCTCAGCGAGACGATGTTGCCGGCCACCGCCTCCGCCTGCTCGCGGATGGCGTCCATGGCCTTGGCCGTATCGGCCACCGCCCGCAGGCCGGCCCGCGAGATCTGCGCGGTGGATTGGGCGGTGGCGATCACCTCGCTCGCCCGCTTGCCGATCTGGGCGCCGGAATGGGTGATCTCGTCGACCGTGGCGGCGGTCTCCTGCACGGCCGCGAACTGCTCCTCGACGCTGGCCGCCTGTTCCTGGGCGGAAGCGCGGATCTCGGCGGCGGCGGCATTGAGGTCGGAGGTGGCCGCCCGGTTGGTGCGCGCAAGGTCGGCGAGGCCGGAGACCATGGTGTTCAGGGTCGATGCCAGGCGGCCGATCTCGTCGGAGCCGGTGCGCCCGAGCGTCCGCGTCAGGTCGCCCGACCCCACATGCTCGGCGAAGGCCATGACCTCTTCGAGGGGCTTGACCACGCCCCGGCGGATGAGGCCCGTGACCACGATGCTCAGAACGACGCAGAGCGCGAGGATGAGGCCGATGGAGACGAGGCTGCGCTCGTAGATGTCGCTGGAGCGGCGCTGGCCCGCATCGATTCCCTGGTCGAGCAGGTCGCGGGTGCGGTCGAGATCGCGCAGGAACTCGTCCTGGATGCGGTTGAGATCGTCGTTGCGGGCTTCCACCCCCTCGACGTCCTTGGCCAGGATGGCGGCGAGTTGCACCTCGCTGGCGGTGCGCAGCTTCCGGAAATCCGCCGCGGCGGCGCTGGCGGCCTCGCCGAGCCGCTTCCAGATCGCCGAGCGCTCGGGAGAGGGGGCCGTGGCGCCATAGCCGTCGGCGGTGCGGATGGTGTCGACGAGGATCGCCTCCGCCTCGGACGCCACGCGGCGCCAGGTATCGACGTTCGCGGCGATCTCGCCATCGGGGCGGTTGCGCATCAAAGCCGCGATGACGCCGTTGCGGCGAAGGCTGCCGAGGTCGCGCGACTTGTTGCCGAGATCGTCGAGCTTGCGCGCGATGGTCAGGTCGCGCGTGACGATCGTCGCGGTATTGTCGCGGACGGCTCCGATCTGGCCCAGCGCGTAGACGCCGAGCCCCACCATCACCAGGGTGATGGCGACGAAGCCGATGAGGATCCGTTTTCCGATCGAGATCGACACGCTGGGCGACGCTCCGAAACCGCTCGACGGGAAAGGCTCCGGGGGAGCCTTGCCGTCAGCCTTGAGGCAGGTATCGCCGCAGGAGACGCGGCAGATCGATGACGACGAAGCCGGCCTCTCCGCCCTGATGGGCGGCCTCCGGGCCGGGAGCCGGTGCATAGCCCGAAACCGCATCCGCACCAAAGCCGCCCGTGAGAACCGGTTCGGTCGTGAGCGCGCCGTCCACGTCCGCGACGGCGAGAACCCGGTCGACGGCGAGGGCCACGGGGGCGATGCCGCCGCGCAGGACGAGGATGTGGCCCGTCGCCGTCGAGGACTCGGCCCGCGAAGAATCCGCCCGTGAAGAATCCGCCCGCGAGGGAAGCGGACGCGAGAGGGCGCCCGCGAGGCTGAGCACGCTGACGACGCGGCCGGAGAGGGCGATCAGGCCGAGGAGTTCCGGGGGCGCCCCCGGAACGGGCGTGTAGGTCCGCGCCGGCACCACCTGGACGACGGAGTCCAGGGGCAGGCCGTAGCGGTCGTCCCCGGCGGCGCAGACCAGGAACGGGCGGGTCGCCGCCCGATGGGCGATGTCGACGCCCCGGCGGGCGAGCGCGGCCGTGCGCTCGTCGAGCAGCCTCCGGATGCGCGGATCGTCGGAGGTGTCCCCTGCGGCCGGTGCGATCACGATACAGATGTCCTCATGCGCAGGCGGGCGTCCTCCACGCTTTCGACCAATCGTCCGGCGCTCAGCCCGTCGCCTTCGCGGAGCAGGGTGTCGGGCGGCTGGTCGCGGCCGAAGCGGACGGCGTTGTCGAAGGCCCGGCGGGCCTCGGCCTCGCGTCCCTGGGCGCCGAGCAGCAGGCCGAGCTGGTAATGCGCCATCACGAAGGTGCGGTCGAGATAGAGCGCCCCGCGCAGGGCACGCTCGGCCTCCGCCTCTCGGCCGAGGTCGTAGGCGAGAAGACCGTCGTAATAGTGCAGCCGCGCATCGGTGGGGGTGGTCAGGAGGGCCGCCTGAACCCTGCGCCACCCTTCCGCGATCTGCCCGGAATCGGCGAGACCCCGGATCGCGTCCAGCACCACCTCGACATCCTCCGGCCCGGCCCCGTCGAGCGAGGGCGAGGGCGAGGGCGGGGGCGGGGGCG
>NZ_VRVC01000231.1:0-3330 GCF_008040005.1 Methylobacterium sp. WL19 | reverse complement strand
CGCCTCCGCCGCGCGGGGCGACTTCGCCGAGGCCGCCGCCCTCGTGCTCACCGGCGACGGCCATGAGGGGCGGACCTACGAACTGGCGGGCGACGCGGCCTATACCCTGGCCGATCTCGCCGCCGAACTCTCGCGCCAGACGGGCCGCGACATCCCCTACCGGGACCTGCCGCAGTCGGACTATGCGTCGCTGCTCAAGAGCTTCGGCCTGCCGGACGTCCTGGCCGATTCCCTCGCCGCGTGGGATGTGGACGCCGCGCACGGCGCCCTGTTCGACGAGGGCCGCCAGCTCTCGACGCTCATCGGCCGCCCGACGACGCCATTGTCCGCCAGCATCGCCGCCGCGCTGGGGTGAGGCCGGCGCCTCGGATCATGCCGTCTCCGGACGATCCATGTGGTCTCGGATGAGCGCGGGTCCCCTCTCCTAGTGGTGAAAATCCGACGTTTGGTACCCGCTGCCGGGGCTGCTTTCGACCCCTTGCCGACCCTCATGGGTAGCGAGTTGAGCGAGACGCCAATGACGTCTTGACGTACTGAGAAGCATTAGCTCTAATATTTTCGAGGCATATCTCGAAGCACCTTGCCGCTTAGAGAGAGATATGTGATTTCTCTGCTTTTAGCGTCGCCTCTACACACAACAAATAATCCATCCATGGAAGGTACTGAGGAAATATATGACCGATCCCATATGAACTCGAAGGTGTTTGATGTTGGGTCGTCGCTGGTGTTGAGCGCCGTTCCGAATGAGAGCGTAAAGTTGCCGTAGGTATCACGCATATGCTGTTCTGCGAATTTTTGGCAGTAGCTGCGCCCCTCTTGTATCTTGGTTGGTTCGTCTTTTAGTACGCAGGATCCTAGTACTAACGGCAGAATGCTAAGCCATTTGTATTGCGCTGTCATGGATGCCTCAGTGAGAGTTAAGGCTACGAAGCTCGGTTCTGTCCGCCTTCCACCCTTACCGCCTTTGGCGTAACGATTGACATGGCCGTCGTTGGGACATTCTTTCGCTAATGAGCCTGTCATGATGCGCCTTGCTGGCCCGACCCTGATTGCGCTGCTGCTATGTCCCGCCTGGGTCCGGGCTGAGACGGACGAGCAAGTGCGTGAGCGAAAAGATGTTGAGCGAGTCGAGAGGACCAAGGACGAAGCACGCGCCGTCCTTGCCGCTGTCCTACGCGACGATGATATCCAGCCCACACCATGCCGCTTCGATAAGCAGTGGTTGAGTACGCCGGTAAGGGCCGATATCGCGCAAACGTATCTCGGCTCGTCCCTCGACGCCGATGTCACTGCCCCGCATTTGGGTATCGGCCCAAGCGATATAATCGACCCAAATGAGACGATGCGTGGCATTTTCTGCTTTTCAGATGAGGCGGAGGCGCTAACGCGCCAGATGGCGGACGACTTCCGCTCAGGCGCATTTCCAGGCGAGCGGGACCTCAACGAAGGTAGACCCGTGGGCACGCCTCGTTTGCGGATGAACCGAACCACCTTTACGATGCCCGTCTTCGACCGAACATTCACCACTGCTGCTGTGGTGTCGTCATTCTTTATCCAGAGTCTGAGGCGGACCGACGCTGAGACCGCACGCCGTCTTCCGCGAATGTTCGACGAAGCGGGCTACTCCCGTCATTTTCATCCCGAGGGGGTGGGCCTCACCTACGTCTACCGCAAACAGGATGGTCGCTGGACGCGGATACACCAGAGCGTGGACTGGACCGCTAATTGAACGACAGCTCATCACCCTCAGCAGAGCACCGTCACTGTCCTCACTTTATCAAATATTTAAATCTTGGAGAAAGTGATTCATAGGCTCTTATCGTTGCAATAAGACCTAAAATAAATCCGCTAATAGCCGGAATTAAAACTATCAGCATCCGACCAGAGCTCCAGTCCTTTCCATTATTTATATCGTGCGTGACGAATGATTCATATACCGACAGAGAGCCAATGGCGGCGACGAAGGCGCATATTGAGCTTACCGTTATCACGACCGCTGCGCCCAGAAAGGCAAAAACCGCCACCTTTAGCCAAATGAGATATCTCACTTGATGTTTCCTATTTCACTGGCCGTAATGCCCGCTTCCCACCCATCTCGGACGTTAGGGATGGGTACCATCCGTCAGATCTGGACCACTAGGAGGAGAGGGACAGGGTGAGGTGCGAGACCTCTCCGGAGATGGACCACACCTCACCCCAGCCCTCTCCTTCCAGGAGAGGGAGCCCGTCGCGCCTCGAGTCGAAACTTCTTGGATAGAGGAACGGCCGTCGAGCGGATGTGTGAATCCGGTAGCCCCAAAGGGGAGAGGGACGCCCTCAACCGGCGGGATCGTCCGGCGGGCGGCGGGCGGCGGCGTCCCGGTCCTTGGCGATGCTGCGCCGGACGACGATGAGCTGCCAGAGCGCCAGCCCCAGCGCGAGGGCGAAGACGAGGCCGATGTCGAAGGCGGCGAAGAGCCGGTCGCTCACGAGGGGGCGGGCGCGCGGCCGAGCGCCTCACGCTCGCGCAGGGTCTCCACCAGGTCGAGCACCTGCGCCACCTGCGCCGGCACGTTCCACCAGGGTGGGATCCGGGGCGCCATCGACGGAAGCGCGGCCACCGCCTCGATCAGGAACAGGATTTCCGGCAGGGGTTTTTCACGCAAGGCCGCCCTGTCGTCCGTCGAGACCAGGGCGCGGGCGAGGAGCGTGAGTTTCCGGCGCCCGTCCACGCGGGCGCGGCGGGAGACCGAATCGTAGCCCGCCCGCTCCACCTCGCGGCCGATCTCGGCATAGATCAGCCGCGCCGCGCGGATCGCCGGGCGGCAGGCGGGGGGCAGGCCGGCGATGCCGGATTCCGAGCGCGCGTAGAGAAGCTCTGCCGCCGCCAGCAGGCGCGCCACGACGCCGCCGAGAGCGGGGGTGAAGGCGGGCTGGCGCAGGAACGCGTCCGGGTCGATCCCCGCCTCCCTCAGCCAGGATCGCGGCAGGTAGAGCCGGCCGGCCCGCGCGTCCTCGCCGACATCGCGGGCGATGTTGGTGAATTGCATGGCGATGCCGAGGTCGCAGGCGCGGGCGAGCACGTCGGGGTCGCGCACGCCCATGACCAGGGTCATCATCGCCCCCACCGAGGCGGCCACCCGCGCCGCGTAGGCGGTGAGGTCGGCAAGTGTCTCGTAGCGGCGGCCGCCCGCGTCCCAGGCGAGGCCCTCGATCAAGGCGGCGGGCAGCGCCTGGGGGATGGCGTGATCGGCGACGATGTCGGCCAGCGCCCGGTCCGCCGCGGCATCGGCGGGCTGTCCGTCATAGGCGCGGGCGAGGCGCATCCGCAGCCGCGCCACGGCGGGGCGG
>NZ_VRVC01000230.1:0-3337 GCF_008040005.1 Methylobacterium sp. WL19 | reverse complement strand
AATGGGGGGTGGGCTCTTTGTTTCCGGCGTTGTGACGGTGCTCGTCCAAGCCGCCGGCCGGCGGAGCCGGTCTTACCCTATTTTGAAATTCCGGAAGCACGAGCCGACGCGCAGCGTCGGTCTCATAATCTTCTCCTTTTGTAAAAAGTGAGTTTGTAGGAAGTGCTTTAGAAGGGCGGCACTGAGTAGCGGTCCCCCCAGGTACTGAGTAGCGGTCCCCCCCGCCACTGAGTAGCGGTCTTTCCTCTTCGGAACTGTCCCAATCGTTTGCCTTCACTTCCTCGGCCGGCTTGGTAGCGGTGCGGCGCAAGGCGCGTGGAAGGTTCAAAGCAACGACGTTGTCCTTCTCGGCTCGTCCGGTCGCAGGGTTCCAAGAGAGAACGACAGTGAACCGTGTGCCTCGCGGGGTAATCTCGGTATGAAGGAGGCCGCGCTTGCGGAGGGCGGCTGTCATCTTACGGACGCCGCTATTGGACAGGCCAGTGCCCTTCGCCCACATACCTCCAGTTTCCCGGTTCGGGACGCCGTTACAGATTTGGGGGAGGGAATAGACGCCGGAGCGCCACCCACGGAACACGGTGTTGCCCATGATCCAGGAGACCAGAAGGAACTCGGCCGGGGTGAGGTGCTGGCACCAATCGAGCGTCAGCCGGCGGGCGGCATCCATCTGCTCGGGGTATTCGATCTCGCGCTTTTGGCGTGCTTCGCCGGCTGGCGAGGCGGCAAATGCCGTCGTCATGGCTTCCCCCGAACACTAGGAGGGAAGGCCCCTCTTGGCTTCGATGATCGTATAACCCATTTTGGTTAGGTTATCAATCTGAAATCTGACACATAGGCAATCTAAACGCTGCAACGAGCGCCTACTTACTTGGGTTTTTAACAGTCACTCGTCCGTGCAACTTGTTGCACTGGTTTGCGGAGGCCCGGTGAAACTTGTTGCACGGGTTAGACTTCGCAGGGAGAGGCGTTCAGAGCGCGGTGGACCGAGCCTTTCCCTATTCCAAGCTTGGCAGCGATAGCGCTCATGCTCATACCCTCGGCAGCTAGGAGCTTGATCTCATCCGCTTTGGCCCGCGCTGTAGGCTTGCGGCCCTTGTAGGCGCCCTCTGCTTTGGCCTTGGCGATGCCTTCGCGCTGCCTCTCCAACATCATCTCCCGTTCAAACTGCGCCACACCGCCGAGGACGTTGAGCATCAGCTTGCCGGTAGGCGTGGCGGTATCCACACCGAGGTTCACGATGCGAAGAGCCACGCCTTTTCCTTCCAGAATGGCGATGATGTTGCCGAGGTGGGTGACGGAACGGGCAAGCCGGTCGAGCTTCGTGACCACTAGCGTGTCGCCCTCGCGGCAGAAGTCCAACGCTGCTTCCAGGACGTTGCGGGCTGCAACCGACGAAACCTGCTCAGAGAACAGCTTCTCGCACCCGAGGGCCTTAAGGTCACGCACCTGTGCTTCCAGGCCTGCCGCCTGTTCGAGGGTCGAGGTGCGTGCGTAGCCGATCAGCATGGCGGGCATCAGTCCGTTTCGTTCCACTAGGGTCTAAGATACAGTGGTGAAATCCGTTCCAAAAAGCAAACACTATTTCATTGGAACAGCAAAGGCGGGGTGGTGGAACGTTCCACGGGGGCAAGCCCTATTGGGACGATGCACTCAAATTTCCGTCGGGCGTTGTAGGGTTCGAGGCTGCCCACCTCTCCGAGAAGCCGGGCCACTTCTTGTCCAGCTCGGCCAGCGCCTCGGCCTCCGTCTGCTCTGCGCCGGGAATGCCGTCGAACACGGGCATTCCGCCCAGCAAGAGTTGTTGCATCGCAAAAATTGGATCACGCTCCTGCGCTGGCTCCACCCAGCCCGGCAGTTGCCTGAGCCGGTCAGGCGGCACGAGGGCGTGGAACTGAAGGAGCGCACGGAGTTCACGCAACGCCCGGACGGTGACGCTGAGGTCGTTCGCGGCGACAGCGGCAGCGTAAGTATGAGCAAGCCCGTCCACGAGAAGGCGAGCGTAGTCTTGCAGGGTCCGGCCGTTCTCCACGTTCGCACGGGTAAACAGGCCTTCCAGGACGTGTTCCGGTGAGGCCGCTGCCCCGGTGTCAGATGTGCCCGGCCCATTTGCCCCCTCGGACGGGCACGCCTCCTGATGTGCGGCATTTACCGTCACCGTGGCGACGTGTGGGGCGGCGGGCGGGAGGTGAAAGCGTACCTCTCGGCCGAGATGTTGCGCCCTGTGCCGGTGGAGCGACGACACCGCCGGCAGATCAAAGCGAGCGACGACGTCGCGCAAAGAGGCCCCCGAAGCCATCGCCGCCTCAATCTCCTCCCGAGCCGGGTGTGCGCAGATGGTGCAAGGTCGGGCCATGGGGGCCTCCTATTTAGTGCAACAAGTTGCACGGGTGTTCCGGAACAGCGTCCCGTTTCGTTCCGGTTTCCGGGGTGGGTCAGACCAGCGTGCCCGGTGCGTGCGCGGTCGCCGTGGCCCGGCTCGCGACGATGGCACCAACAGCGTCGGCGGCCTCGTCCTCCGTGGTCGCGTCCATGAGCGCCATGAACGCCGGGTCGAGCACCCGGACAAAGGCCATCGCGTATTCGAGGCCGTCGGCTCGAAGCTGTTCAACGGAGAAGCCCGTCAGGGCCGAAGCCTCCTCCAGTGATTTCCCTTGGGCGAGCGTCAGGTCGGCCAGAAGTGCACCGGTCACGAGTGTGAGCTTCTGGCGAAGTGTCGTCTCCGGAGGGGAGGGCCATTCAGTTGCGGCCGTTTTCACGGCCCGACGCTGGTTTCTGGCAGGTTTCGACGGACGAGCGGGGGGACGGGAGCGGGGGCGAGACATGGTTCTCTCCTACTATGCAGGGGTGGACGGAGTGGCTGCGGGCTGGGCCGCATCCATGAGCGTGCGACCGAGGCGAGCGAGGGCCTTACGCTCTGCCGGAGAACGCGCGGCGATGGCGGCAGCGAGGGCATCCGGCAGTATCAGGTCATCCACGAAGCGAGCCTGACAGAGCATCAAATCCACGGTGCCCGTATGGACAAAGGCATCGACCGTGCGCCGGTCGGCGAAGCGTGACTTGGACATGGTCGTTCTCCTTAAGCGGGGCGCCGACGCGGTGGCGGTGCGGGTTCGGGGGGTGGGTTGGCGTCGAGGGCGTCGTCCAACGCCTCCAGGATTGCGGAGGTGATGTTCGTCGCGTGGACCAAAGCCTCGTGCGCCGGAAGGCCGGACGCGGTGACGGCTTCGGCGATGGTCCGACCGGAGATGATGTCCGTCAGGATCGTGCGACCGTAGATGTCCGACAGAGCGGGAACTCCCTCGAATTGCGGGAGAGGCGGGGGGCCGGGCCAGTGGGC
>NZ_VRVC01000022.1:0-45960 GCF_008040005.1 Methylobacterium sp. WL19 | reverse complement strand
GGAGCGGTGGGGCAGCGCGCGCAGGATCGCCGGCCACACGCCCTCGCCCGGCTCGATCTCCGGGATGGCGGCGGCGAGGGGCGCCAGCCGGCGCTCCCACTCCCGCACGGCGGCGCGTGCGGCGGGATCGACGGCGAGTTCGAGATCCATGGCGGCGCGCTCGGTGGCGTCGAGCGTGCCGATGACGTATTCGGCGGCGCGCAGGTCACGCTCGGCGGGGTCCTCGGTCATGCCGGCCCCTCCAGGCAGCCGCGCAGGGCCGCGAGCCCGCGATGCAGCCAGGTCTTGATGGTGTTGACGGGACGCGCGAACCGCTCGGCCAGCTCTTCCCGCGAATGGCCCTCGCAATAGGCGAGCACGATGCAGTCGCGCTGCGTCGCCTCCAGGCGGGACAGGCAGGTGCGAAGGGCATCGCGCCCGAGAATCGCACCTTCGCTGTCATGCGGATCGGCCAACCGTTCCACCCAATCCTCTCCGTCCTCGCTCACCGGCCCCTGCACCTCGCCCTTGCGCCGAACCCCGTCGATCGCCCGGTTGCGGGCGATGGTGCAGAGCCACGGCAACGGGCGGCCCGCTTCCGGAGAGAACGAACCGGCATTCTGCCAGATGCGCAGGTAGACGTCCTGGAGCACGTCTTCCGCCATACCGCGATCCCGTTGGATACGGAGCACGATGCCGAAAAGTTTCGGAGCGGTGAGATCGTAGAGAGCCCGAAGGGCCTGCTCGTTGCCGGATGCCACGGCCGCGATCAGTCGCGCCAGTGCCGCGTCGTCACGCAAGGGTCGGGGCATCCTCTCGGCACGACATGATACGACCGTTCGATCTGGCGGGAACGTTGCAAGCGAGTCTTAATGGAGCGGACGCGCGCCGGCTACTGCATGGCGCGCGATCGATGGGGATCGGCACGTCTTCTCTCAATGCTGATCTGCGTGCGGCCGGGCGTGGGTGTTCGACGGCGAGCCGGCGACCTATCTCCCGCAGACGGTCGCCGATCCTTCGAGGATGTGGGGCCGTGGAACTCCCAGGCGCAGGACAAGGATACGGGATTCATGACGTCGCACGGAGACTGGAAAATTCCCGCCGCCGTGCAGCCCAAGGCGGGCGATTACGCGTACGACCTCGACAGGGCCCTGTCGGCGATCGTGTCGCTCTCGACACGCATCCCGCCGGAGGCGTTCACCGCCGAGACCCTGGGCACGGAGCGGGCCGGCAACGGCGTGGTGATCCGCGAAGACGGCCTCGTCCTCACCATCGGTTACCTCGTCACCGAGGCGGACAGCGTCTGGATGACGACGCATGACGGACGCTCTGTTCCCGGCCATGTGGTCGGCTTCGACGCCGTCACCGGGTTCGGCCTCGTCCAGGCCCTGGGCGACCTGGCGCTGCCGCCGCTTCCCATCGGGCGCTCGGCCAGCCTCAAGATCGGCGACAAGGCGGTGGTGGCCGGAGCCGGCGGACGCACCCGCTGCGTCGCCGCCGAGCTGATCGCGCGGCAGGAATTCGCGGGCTATTGGGAATACGTCCTCGACGAGGCCCTGTTCACCGCGCCCTCGCACCCGCATTGGGGCGGCACGGCCCTGATCGGCCCGGCCGGCGACCTCCTCGGCATCGGCTCGCTGCAGTTGCAGCAGGGCGGCGCGGAAGGCCCGAAGGCGATCAACCTCGTCGTTCCCATCGACCTCCTGCCGCCGATCCTCGAGGATTTGACCACTCGCGGGCGGGCGGACCGTCCGACCCGGCCCTGGCTCGGTCTCTATGCCAGCGACAGCGACGGGGCGGTGGTGGTGATGGGGCTCGCCGATGACGGCCCCGCCGAGAGCGCGGATCTGCGCGTGGGCGACGTGCTCGCGGCGGTGGCGGGCGAGCCGGTGGAGGATCTCGCCGGGTTCTTCCGTCAGGTCTGGGCGCTGGGCGAGGCGGGGGTGCGGGTGCCGCTTACGATCAAGCGGGACGGGCGTCCGATCAAGCTCGTCGTGACGTCGAGCGACCGCGAGCGTTTCCTGGTCTCGCCGCAGCTGCATTGATCGGGACGGGACGCGGGTCTATCCCGTGCCCATGACGGACCACGTAGACACCTCCCCCATCCACATCGTCGGCGGCGGCCTCGCCGGGTCCGAGGCCGCCTGGCAGATCGCCGAGAGCGGCCATGCTGTGGTGCTGCACGAGATGCGCCCGGTGCGTGCCACCGAGGCGCATCACGGTCAGGACCTGGCCGAGCTCGTCTGCTCGAACTCGTTCCGCTCGGACGATGCCAACGGCAACGCCGTCGGCCTGCTGCACCAGGAGATGCGGACGCTCGGCTCGCTGATCCTGCGCGCGGCCGACGCCAACCAGGTGCCGGCCGGCGGCGCGCTCGCCGTGGACCGGAACGGGTTCGCCGCCGCCGTCACCGCCGCTCTGGAGGCGCATCCCCTCGTCACCATCGCCCGCGAGGAGGTCGAGGGCCTGCCGCCGGAGGAATGGGGCCGGACCATCATCGCCACCGGCCCCCTCACATCGCCCGCCCTGGCGGAGGCGATCCGCGGCCTGACCGGGGCCGAGGCGCTGGCCTTCTTCGATGCCATCGCGCCCATCGTCCACCGCGACTCCATCGACATGGACAAGGCCTGGTTCCAGTCGCGCTACGACAAGGTCGGGCCGGGCGGGACGGGGGCCGATTACATCAACTGCCCGATGAACCGCGAACAGTACGACGCCTTCATCCAGGCGCTGATCGAGGGCGACAAGATCGGGTTCAAGGAATGGGAGGCGACCACCCCCTATTTCGACGGCTGCCTGCCGATCGAGGTCATGGCCGAGCGCGGGCCCGAGACCCTGCGTCACGGCCCGATGAAGCCCGTCGGCCTCACCAACCCGCACGATCCCACGGTGAAGGCCTGCGCCATCGTCCAGCTGCGCCAGGACAATGCGCTGGGCACCCTCTACAACATGGTCGGCTTCCAGACGAAGCTGACCTATTCCGAACAGGTCCGGGTGTTCCGCACGATTCCCGGCCTGGAAAACGCCGAATTCGCGCGTCTCGGCGGCCTCCACCGCAACACCTATCTCGATTCCCCCCGTCTCCTCGACGGGACCCTGCGCCTCAAGGCCCGGCCGAGCCTGCGCTTCGCCGGACAGATCACGGGCTGCGAGGGCTATGTCGAGAGCGCCGCCATCGGCCTCATGGCCGGTCGCTTCGCCGTTGCCGAGGCACGTGGTGAGACCCTGGCGCCACTCCCCGCCACCACGGCGCTCGGCGCCCTCATCGGCCACATCACCGGCGGCCACATCGCAGCCGAGGAGGCCGGGAGCCCCCGCTCGTTCCAGCCGATGAACGTGAATTTCGGCCTGTTTCCGCCCCTCGCCCATGCCCCGAAGGGCGAGGGCGGCAAGCGCCTGAAGGGGCCGGAAAAGGCGGTGGCGAAGAAGCGCGCCTATACCGACCGGGCGCGGGCGGATCTGGCTTCGTGGATGGGAGGCGAGGCGGTACCGATCGCGGCGGAATAGACGGCGCGTGCGCATGCCCTCTCCCCGCGTAGGGGGCGGGGGACATGCGAACCAAGACTTCGGTTTTTCCAGCGAACGCTTTCGGGGCAGTGCCACCAGAAGCCGCAACCGACCTCAGGTCCGTCCACGATCAATCGCGTGGTGCGGGCTCGGTGCGGCGTGGGTGGCGCCGGTCGAAATCCATCGCCGCGAGCTTGAGCGCGGACAATCCACCAACAATGAGAATGGCGGCGAGGCCGGCGATCTGCAGGGAGAGCGTCATCGAGCTTCAATCCTCACTGCGCATGAATCGAAGAGCAGCGTGCCCCGCTAAATGTAGTGCGAGGGCAGCGAAAATCAAAATCCAATGTCCTCCGCTGAGCACGCCATATTGGCCTTGCGCGAGCGGCACGACGAAGGCGGCGCCGAATGTTGCAATCGACAAGGCGTTGAAGAGCGTCGCGAGAAGCTTGACGTGCTCATTGAACCGCTTGGCAAGAAATTTTCTATTGCCGCCTTCGGTCACGCCTCCCTCCGCGGCTGCGATTCCGACATCGTCCAATCACACCGGATCCAGCGAAAAGATGCGTCGGCCCGGCCGGTGGCCCTCGTCACCGGTATCGCGAAACCCGGTCTTGAGAAGGAGACCGCGCGAGGCTTCGTTCTCGGGCCGGCACTCGGCGACGATGAAGCGGTGGGGGAAGCGCTTGCGCAGGATCGCGATGGCCCCCGTCACCGCCTCGCTGCCGTAGCCCTGGCCCCGGGCGCCGCCGCCGACCCAGTAGCCGAGTTCCACCGCGTGCTCGCCACGCAGGTGGAAACCGACCACCGCCACGAGAACGCCGTCGGCCTTGGCCCCGAGGAAGCAATCCTTGGTCGGCTTCCCCCTGCCGATCAGGCGGCGGGCATGATCGAGGGTGAAGGGATCGGGCAGGAAATCCACCGCCCCCGTGATCGCCTGATCGTCGGTGAGGGCCTGGACCGCCTCCGCATCCGCCTGGACCAGCGGCGCGAGACGCAGGCGTGCGGTCGCCTGCGTGGGCAGGTTCGACAGGGAGTAGCGCGAGGCGAGCGTGCGGAAGAACATGGCTTCCGTGGTGGAGCCGCGCGGCCACGAGGGCAAGATCCCTCTTCGCCGAAGGGCTCCTTCCTCGCGCGGCGCGACAAAAATGAAACCCGCCCCGGCATCGCCGGGACGGGTCATCGATCCGGCCTATCGGTTCGCCCTCACGGATGGATGACCATCGCGTTGAACGGATAGACGTAGGCCTGCAGCATCACGAGCACGCCGACGAGGCAGGCCAGCACGATGGAGTGCCAGAACACGAAGCGCAGGATCTTGCTCTCCTGGCCGAAATAGCCGGTGGCGGTGGAGGCGACGACGATCGACTGGGCGTCGATCATCTTGCCCATGACGCCGCCCGACGAGTTCGCCGAGGCCATGAGGATGCCCGACAGGCCGAGCTGCTCCGAGGTGATTTTCTGCAAGCCGCCGAACAGGACGTTCGACGCGGTGTCGGAGCCCGTGAGCGCGACGCCGAGCCAGCCCAGGAGGGTGCCGAAGAACGGGTAGAGGATGCCCGTGCCCGCAAAGGCGAGACCCAACGTGGCATCGACGCCCGCGTAACGGGTGAGCACGCCGAGCGCCAGCATCGCCGAGATGGTGATGAGCGAGTAGCGCAGCACCCAGATGGTCTCGATGTAGGCGGTCACGAGGCGCCAGGGCGAGAACCGCATCAGGAGGCCGGAGATGATGGCCGCGAACAGGACGCCGGTGCCGGTGTAGGACATGTAGGCGAACTTGAAGACGGCAGGCTCCGGATGGGCGGTGGCCACCACGGGGGGCACCTTCATGATGACGTTGTGCAGGCCCGGCACCGGATAGTTCCAGATGAAGATCGGGTCGACGATGTCCTTGAAGAACTTGGTGCCCCAGATCGCCACGATCACCGAAAGGATGATCCACGGCACCCAGGCCAGCAGGATCTCGGAAGAGGTGGCGGTGCGGGTGGCGGCGGCGGCCTTGGGGCCGTCGACGGTGGTGACGTAGCCGATGGACGGATCGTTGCCGCGCAGGGCCGGCGAGGTCCAGATCACTGCCGGGCGCCAGAAGCGCAGGAACAGCACCAGGGCGCCCATGGAGACGAGCGCGGCGCCGATGTCGACGATCCACGGGTTGACGTAGTTCGAGATGCCGAACTGGGCGAGCGCGAACGAGCCGCCGCAGACGAGGATGGCGGGCCAGATCTGCAGCATCCCGCGGAAACCCGCGAACACGCAGATCAGCCAGAACGGCACCAGCACCGAGAAGAACGGCAGCTGCCGGCCGATCATGGCGCCGAGAACGTAGGGGTCATAGCCGGTCACCGAGGCGAGGCCGGCGATGGGCGCTCCGAGCGCGCCATAGGCCACCGGGGCGGTGTTGGCGATGAGCGACAAGCCCGAGGCGGCCAGCGGCGAGAAGCCGAGGCCGATCAGGATGGCGCCGGTGACCGCCACGGGGGTGCCGAAGCCGCCCGCGCCTTCGAAGAACGCGCCGAAGGCGAAGGCGACCAGCAGCAGCTGGAGCCGCCTGTCGGTGGTGATGCCGGCTACCGACTGCTGCAGAGTGGCGAACCAACCCTTCTCCACCGTGAGCCGGTAGAGGAAGATGACGTTGAGGATGATCCAGCCGATGGGGAAAAGCCCGAGGGCGATGCCGTAGCCGGAGGCGCGGGTGGCCAGATCCGCCGGCATGCCGAACAGGAAGACGGCGACGCAGAACGCCAGGACCAGAGAGAGGACGGCGGCGATGTGAGCCTTGACCTTGCCGCTGGCGATCATGCCGAGCAGGGCGATGACCGGCAGGGATGCCGCAAGCGTCGAGAGCCATGGGCTCCCAAAGGGATCGTAGACCTGGTTCCACGTATTCACGGGCGTCGCGCTCCTCGGTGAGCCCGATCTCTCGCCGGGCCCTTGACATCGTAGCTAGCAGAGCAGTGGAGCGGGCTCAACGCGAAGAATCTTGTATTCAGATCATGTTGCGCGCGTGCTTCGCTTTCTGTCCGCCGAGACTGCAGACGCCCGGAAACGGCAAGGCATCTCCTTCGAAACACAAGCGGAGCCGTTCCGAAACGGAAGCGAGGCGGCTGTGCGACCTGTCGCAGCCTCGGAACATGAGAGTCGGGAGACCGTTCCCCTTGGTATCCTCCATGCCAGCGATACGGAGATCAACCTATGTTCATGCGCGTCGATAAGCTGCAAGCCGAACTGCCCGCACCCAAAAGGAAAGATCCGAACGCTGCCGCTGCCCTGCAGGAACTGCTGGGTGGTAAATATGGGGAGATGTCGACTCTTGGGAATTACATGTTCCAGAGCTTCAATTTCCGCAGCAAGTCTAAGCTACGCCCGTTCTATAGCCTCGTTGCCGCGATCACAGCCGAGGAGCTGGGCCATGTGGAGCTGGTGAGCAATGGCGTCGCCATGCTCAACAACGGCCCCGACAATGATGGCGACGAGAAAGATGGCGGCGACATTTCGGGTGCGCCCTTCGAGGACATGAAGGACATTCGCCTTGCGGCCGCGTTCCTGTCGAATGGCGGTGGCGTCACCCCGGTGAACAGCAACGGCGCGTCCTGGAACAACGATTTCATCACCACCACCGGCAACGTGGTCGTCGACCTGCTCCACAACTTCCATCTCGAATGCGGCGCCCGCCTGCACAAGCTGCGCGTCTACGAGACCCTGACCGACCCGACCGGGCGCGAGGTCTGTGGCTACCTTCTCGTGCGCGGTTCGGTCCACGCCCATGCCTACGCCCTGGCACTGAAGAAGATCACAGGCGTCGAGATCGAGAAGTTCCTGCCGACGCCGAACATCAACCTCGACAAGATCCCCGAATGCCAGAAGTACCTGCAGGAGGGCTCGCACCGCCGGCTCTACACCTTCAGCCCCGGTGACTACACGGAGATGGCCGGCATCTGGGGCAATGGCGAGATGGCTCTGCCGGGTGATCCGCCGGGCGAATTGTCGGTGGTCGAGGGCATGCCCGACGGCGGCAAGATCCACCAGCTCACCGGCGTCCCTTCGGCCTTCACCCCGGACTACGCCCCGCAGGAGATGTTCGAGATCGCGGAGAAGCTGACGAAGAAGGCACGCTGAAGCCTTGGCCTCCCGACGGATTACTGTCGGGGGGCTTTTCTTTCGTTTCGTGCGACGGGCAGGAATGCAGTCCGGGGCGCACGCCCTCCCACCTACCACCTCATCCTGAGGCGCCGGAGTGAAGCGCAGGCCTCGAAGGAGGCCTCCAGTTCGCGCCGCGGGTACTGGAGGTCTCCTTCGAGGCCGTTGCGCGGCGTCTCAGGATGAGGTGACAGGTTGGGTGAAATCTCATCCCCTTCTTGACCCCCTCCAGAGCCGCCACAGCCGCCGCCAGCGCGGCAGGGCGATGATTGTGTTGAGCGGGTCGTAGCCCGGCCGCTCCATCATCGCGAGGCTCGGTTCCACCAGGGCCGTCGGCAGGAAGGCGGGCAGAGCGGCAGGCGCGATATTGGCTCGCGCGTCCTCGAAGGCCTTCAGGTGGCGCCGGGCCAGGGCCCGCAGATCGGCCGTCGCCCCGAGGAGACCGGGGCCGCCGCGTCCCGTGACGATGTCTTCGCGGGTGACGCCATGATCCTTGAGGATATCGGCCGGCAGGTAGACCTGCCCGTTGCGGGCGTGCCACGGCAGCGCCCGTAGCAATCCGACGACACCGAAGGCGACACCGGCATGGCCGGCGGCTGCGGCGCCCCCCGGCTCCGCGCCGTCGCAGAGGACGAGGCCGCCGAGGCGGATGAGCGAGGAGGCGGTCTCCCCGCAATAACCTTCGAGATCGTTCACCCGCGGCATCGGATCGTCGTAGAGGTCGAAGACGCGGGCATCGATCAGATCGACGAAGGGCTGGCGCCCGAGCTTGCGCTTGACGATGGCGTCGTCCAGCGCGGCGGCCACCGGGTTGGCCTTCACGTCGCCCCTCGCCTCCCCCTGCAGCGCGTCGCGCCACCATTGCAGACGGATCTCGCCCGCTATCGGGTTGGTGACGGCGTCGCGCACGCGGGCGATGGTGAGGCTGAAGGCGGCAAGCGCGAAGAGATGCGGCCGGAAGGCCGCCGGCGCGAAGAGGGTGGCGAAGTATCGGTCCGGGTCGCCCTCGCGGACCAGGGACTCGCAATGCGAGAAGGCGAAGGCAAGGGGTTCGGCCGTTCCGGGGCTGGTCTCGGTCTTCGTCACGCGACCGCGATCATCGCGGCGGCGACCTTGCGGTTCTCCGCCATCAGGATGTTGTAGGTCCGCGCGGCGGCCCCCGTCTGCATCACGTCCAGGCCGATTCCGTTGTCCTTGAGCCAGCGCCGCAGATTGTCCGGAAACGGCGCGATGTCGAGGCCGGTGCCGATGAGGAGGAGCTCGACCGCCCCCGCCTCGGCCACGACCGGGCGCAGGGCGTTGCGGTCGATGGCCTTGGCCTCCACGACATCCCAGGCCCTGATGCCCCCCGGCGTCACCAGGATCGAGCCGCGATGCGACATGTCGGCGAAGCGAAAGCCGCCATTGCCATAGGCGTCGATGAGGTGGCGCCCGGGAACGAACCCGTCATGCAGGCTGCCCTCCGCCATCTCTATTCCGCCGCCTGGGGCACGCGGCCGCCGGTGGGACGGCTCTGCGACTTCACGCCCGACAGCATCAGGCCGAGATAGATCAGGACCGGGGTCGACACGAAGATCGCCGAATAGGTGCAGATCACCACGCCTGCGAGCATCACCACGGCGAAGCCCTGGATCGCCTCTCCGCCGAACAGCACCAGGGCGAGCAGCGACAGGAAGGCGGAGGTCGCCGTCATCACCGTGCGCGACATGGTGGAGTTGATCGACAGGTTGAGCAGCTCCACCGTGGGAATGGTCTTGTAACGCCGCATCAGCTCGCGGGTCCGGTCGAACACCACCACTGTCTCGTTCAGCGAGTAGCCGACGATGGTGAGGATCGCCGCGATCGAGGTCATGTTGAACTCGATCCGGCTGATGACGAAGATGCCGATGGTGAGCACGATGTCGTGCAGGGTGCCGACGATGGCGCCGAGCGCCAGTTCCCGCTCGAAGCGGAACCAGAGGTAGAGGAGCACCGCGAGCACCGACAGCACCACGCCGAGCGTGCCCGACTGAACGAGCTCGCCCGACACGCGCGGCCCCACCGTCTCGGTGCGGCGGAACTCGTATTCCGCGTCGAAAGCGCCGTGCGCCTTCTGCATCACCGCCGTCTGGCCCTGCTCGCCCGGCTGGAGCGGGAAGCGGACGAGGATCTGCCCGTCGCCGCCGAGTTCCTGCACCTCGGTCTCGCCGAAGCCGAAGCTGTTGGCGGTGTGTCGCACGGCGGCCACGTCGGCCGTCTTCGATTTCGCCTGCAACTCCACCAGGGTGCCGCCCTTGAAGTCGATGCCGAAATTCAGGCCGACCGTCAGGAACAGGATCACCGTCCCCACCGACAGCAAGGCCGAGAGCGGGAAGGTGAAGCGCCGGAAGCGCATGAAGTCGACGTGCGACTCATCGGGCCAGAGGCGGAGCAGACGCATGTTCGGTCTCGGTCTTTCGGCAATGAGGTCGATCGGGTCGTCGAAAAGAGCGCGTCCGGTTCCACCGCACGTCCGTCATTCCGGGGCGCCCGCAGGGCGAGCCCGGAATCCAGGCACTCAGGTGGAGGTTCTCCTGGCAATCCCGGGTGTCTGAATCCCGGGCTCCGCTTAGCGGCCCCGGGGTGACGGGATTGTTTTGCAGATGAACGGATCACTCGAAAACCGGATCGGGCTCCTCTCGCAAACTGTGAATGCTCGGACTGATTTCAGAACGGCAGAGCTTTGTTTCAGAACGGCAAGGCCTTGGGTCGGGCGTAGTTGTACCACAGGGCGATCATCATGCGGGTGAGCGTCACCGCCGTGATGACGGTGGTGAGGATGCCGAGGATGAACACCACGGCGAAGCCCTTCACCGGGCCGGAGCCGAGGAAGAACAGGATCAGGGCGGCGATGGCCATGGTCGAGTTCGAATCGATGATGGTGGCGAAGGCCTTGTCGAAGCCGGCCTGCAGGGCCGAGACGATGGAGCGTCCCGCCCGCACCTCTTCCCGCACGCGCTCGTAGATCAGCACGTTGGAATCCACCGCCGTGCCGATGGTGAGCACGATGCCGGCGATGCCCGGCAGGGTCATGGTCGCCTCCAGCACCGACATCAGGCCGAGGATGAGGCCCACATGGACGAGGAGGGCGATGTTGGCGAAGAAGCCGAACACCCCGTAGGTGGCGAACATGAAGACGATGACGAGGATGCCGGCGACCATGGTCGCCTTCTTGCCGGCCTCGATGGAATCGTTGCCGAGGCCGGGGCCGACGACGCGGCGCTCGACCACGGTGAGCTTGGCGGGCAGCGCACCGGCGCGCAGCAGGATCGAGAGGTCGTTGGCCTGCTTGACGGTGAAGTTGCCGGTGATCTGGCCCGAACCGCCGGTGATCGGGGTGTTGATGCGCGGCGCCGAGACGACCTCGTTGTCGAGCACGATGGCCATGCGGCGGCCCACGTTCTCCGAGGTAGCCTGGCCGAAGCGCTGGGCGCCCTTCAGGTTGAACTTGAAGCTCACCATGGGCTCGTGGCTCTGCTGGTCGAAGGCCGGCTGCGCGTCGGTGAGATCGCCGCCATCGGCCATGACCCGGCGCTCCACCGGCACCTTGCCGCCGCCTTCGTCCTTGTTGGTGAGCATGTCGACATCGCCGGAGGGCGAATCGGCCAGCATGCGGAATTCGAGCTTGGCGGTCTTGCCGAGCTGATCCTCGAGCTGCTGCGGGTCCTGCAGGCCGGGGACCTGGACGAGGACGCGGTCGGCACCCTGCTGCTGGATCGAGGGCTCCTTGGTGCCGCCGAAATCGATGCGGCGGCGGATGACTTCGATGGCCTGCGTCACGGCCCGGCGGGTGCGGTCGGTGAGGCCGGCATCGGTGAGCAGCAACTGGATCGTGCCGTCGGGCCGGTCTGTGACGTCGAGGGTCTGGCCGCCGGCCTGTGCCACCATGGCGTTGGAGATCGGCTGGGACAGTTCGCGCAGCTTCGGCAGGGCCTTGGCGCGGTTGGCCGGATCGGAGATGCGGATCTGGACGCCACGCGGAATCAGCTGGATGCCGCCCTCGGGGGTGATGCCGGCTTCGCGCAGGGTGCGGCGCACGTCGTCGCGCAGACCCGTGGTCTGCGAGCGGATCAGGTCGTTCCGGTCGATTTCGAGGAGGATCTGCGAGCCGCCCTGGAGATCGAGCCCCAGCACGATGGCCCGCTGGGGCACGATCCAGCTCGGGAACCAGCCCGGCAGGGACGCCATGAAGCCCTTGCGCTGCTCGGCCGAGAAGAAGCTCGGCACGGCGAGGCTCAGGCCGATGAGGATGACGGCCAGCGTCGCGACGATCTTGGTTCTCGAAAAGCGCAGCATCCGCCCGTTCCGTTTCTTCTTACGATGCCGGTGTTTGCACCGGCATCTTCAAGCGGTGCACAAGGCCGCCGTCGTGCGTGACGGCCCCGGGATCTCAGGCCGCCTTGACCGGACCGCCCTTGACGCGGACTTCCGAAATCATGGTGCGGACGATCTTCACCCTGACGTTCGGGGCGATCTCGACCTCGATCTCGGAGGCCTCGTCGGCGACCTTGGTGACGCGGCCGACCAGCCCGCCAGTGGTGACGATGGTGTCGTCCCGGCGCACGTTCTTCACGAGGGCCTGATGCTCCTTCACGCGGCGCTGCTGCGGGCGGAGGATCAGGAAGTACATGATGACGAAGATGAGGACGAACGGCACCACCTGCAAGGCGATGTCCGCTCCGCCAGCGGCCGCGGTGGCCCCTTGCGCGAAGGCGGGGGTAATCAAGCGGGTGACTCCTTGGGCTGAGCCGGTCCTGGGGAGTCGCGCGCAGGCGGGTATGGGCGCGTCAGGACAGGTCGAAAAGCGCGCGGACTATAGCCATGCACTTGGTGAAAGCAACGGCGCGTCCACAGGATGCGCGGATCGGATGGCCCGCACCCGATGCCGCACCCGTGATTTTCCGCCTCATTGTCCGTATGGACGCGCTCGACAGCACATCCAAGGAGTTTCGAGACGCCATGACCTCGACCCCACCTGCCGACCGGGCGATGCTCGACGCGATCCTGCCCGTCCTCGAGCGGATCGCCGCCGCCCTGGAGCGTTCCGCCCCGGCCGCGAAGCCGGCCCTGGACCTGAATTCGGCGGATGCCTTCCTCTGGGGATCGGACCGCCGTCTGATCCCGGTGCCGAAGGTCAACCGGGTGGAGATCGATCTGCTGACCGGCATCGACCGGGCCCGCGACATCCTCGTGGACAACACGACGCGCTTCGCCAAAGGCCTGCCCGCCAACAACGCCCTGCTCTGGGGCGCGCGCGGCATGGGCAAGTCGTCCCTGGTGAAGGCGGCCCATGCCCGGATCAACGCGGAGCGGGCGGAGGGTGAGCTACCGATGAAGCTGGTGGAGATCCACCGCGAGGACATCGAGGCCCTGCCCGACCTGATGGCGACCCTGCGCGGCGATGCGCACCGCTGGATCGTGTTCTGCGACGACCTGTCCTTCGATGGCGACGACACATCGTACAAGTCGCTCAAGACGGCTCTCGACGGCGGCATCGAGGGCCGACCCGACAACGTGCTGTTCTACGCCACCTCCAACCGGCGGCATCTCCTCGCCCGCGACATGGTGGAGAACGAGCGCTCCACCGCGATCAATCCCGGCGAGGCTGTGGAGGAGAAAGTTTCGCTCTCCGACCGCTTCGGCCTCTGGCTCGGCTTCCACAAATGCAGCCAGGACGAGTACCTCGCCATGATCCGCGCCTATGTGGAGCGCCACGGGCTGAAGGCCGACCCGGATACGGTACGGGCCGAGGCCCTGGAATGGGCCACCACCCGCGGTTCGCGCTCCGGCCGCACCGCCTTTCAGTTCATCCAGGACCTCGCGGGGCGGCTGGGACAGCGGCTCGATTGAACGTGGCCGACCGCCGTCGCGTCGGTATGCCGGGAGGTCGATTTTCCGGATACATCGAGCGCGAGCGGAGAGAGATCTGGGGCTTGCGCGCGGATGAGCCTCGGATGGCAGGGGCATGCCCAATACGGTCTCGAGGCGGTCCGTGATCGGGAGGCGGATAGTGTGCGAGCGCGGCTACCGGCCGGTCACCCAGGAGGTGGGGACGATCCAGGCAAAGCGGTCAGCGATAGCCGCAAGGGCGTTGCGCTTAACCTCTTCCGCGGCGATGGAACCGCTCCCTGCCGGCAGAGAGCGGGTTGCTGTCGCATCGGCCACGACGAAGCTCTCATAATTCCGATCCAGTGCCGAGCGCGCGGTTGCCTCCACACACATGTGAGTCATGAAGCCGGCGAGGATTAACAGGCCGCGCCGCTCGCGATGAAGAATGTCGTCGAGATCGGTTCCTGCAAAGCTGTTGGGAAGGCGCTTCGTCACGACCATCTCGTCCTGTATCGGGGTCAATTCGGGTATGAACTCGGCTCCAGCCGACCCCTCGGCGAAGGCGGCCGAATTGGCTTTGGCCACATGCCGGACATGGATCACCGGAACGCCGTTCGCATGCGCCCAATCCCGTAGTTCCACGATCCGAGTAACGGCTGGATCGAACCCCGGCAGAGGTAGCACGCCGGATCGATACTCCTTCTGCGCATCGATGATGACGAGCGCGGCACGAGTCTTGTCCAAGGCCGGGGGGCGGGCTCCCGCTATTTCCAAGAGGGTGCGTGGGGCGACGGCAGGCGTAGACAGAGCCAGCAATACGGCGCCAAGCAACATGTTCGACATGGAATCATCCTCCGCCGAACGGGGTACCACCTGGGCTGCTGCACAAAAATGAGCAGTTTCACCCAAGTCTTGTACGGAAATGAGCAGCATGTCCGAACGGGATATCGATTGGGATGACTTGCGTATTCTCCACGCCGTGGCGATGGAGGGCTCGCTCTCGGCATCGGCCCGCAGGCTCGGTGTCAGTCATGCCACGGTCAGTCGCCGTCTGGCCCGGTTGGAGGAAGTGCTCGGCCTGCGCTTGGTGGACCGCATGGCGACGGGAGCCATCCTCACTACGGCGGGCCGGGAGCTCGGCGTCTTGTCGGCACGCATGGCCGACGATGCCGTTTCATTGATCAGGCATGCGAAAGGAGCACGGCAACTCCTGTCGGGCGAAGTTGTGGTGGCGGTGACACCGGGCCTCGCCAATGAGGTCGTCGTGCCGGCGCTGGCGTCCCTTGGCACGGAACATCCCGGGATCGTCCTGACCATCGCGAGCGGCGTCCCGCTGGTCTCCCTCGACCGGCTCGAAGCCGATCTCGCGATCCGGCTGACGCGACCTGAGGAGGGTTCGCATACTCGGCGGCGCCTTGGAATCATGCGCTTCGCTCTGGTCGCCGCGAAGACTTACGACCCCGGCAATGCCCGTCGCCGGTTCATCGGCTACTCGCACCGCTTCGATACGCTGCCACAACAGCGTTGGCTGATCGAGCAGGCCGGCAGCGACGGGTTCGCGGCTCGGATCGACGACATCACCGGACAGCGGGCAGCCGCACTGTCTGGAATGGGGATTGCGCTGCTTCCCGAGTTCATGATCGGACCCTTCGAGGGTCAGCTCCAGCGCCTCCCCTTCGATGGCCCTCTTCCGACACGCGAAATCTGGCTCGCGCAGCATCAGGACATCCGCAAGGCGCCGGCCGTCAGGATGGTGGCGGATCGGCTTGCCGAGGCATTCGAACGCGATGACCGGTTCTGCGAGGCACGCCATCGCTGATCTGCGCTAACGGCCCCGCCGTCTTCGAGCGTTCGCAAAGCAGCAGAGCACAAATGAAAACGGCGGCTCCTGGGAGCCGCCGTTCGTTGTGTGAATGGTAATCCGCTCAGTTGCTGGCGAGGTGCGGCATCGGGTCGACCGGGGTCGCACCCTTGCGGATCTCGAAGTGCAGCTGGGGCGAAGTCACGTTGCCCGAGGCGCCGGACTTGGCGATGGTCTGGCCGCGCTTGACCTTCTCGCCGGGGCGGACGTCGAGTTCGCCGTTATGGGCGTAGGCCGAGACGTAGCCGTTGGTGTGGCGAACCAGCACCAGCTTGCCGTAGCCCTTCACGTCCGAGCCGGCATAGGCGACCGTGCCGTCCTCGGCGGCCTTCACCGCCGTACCCTCGGGCACCGAGATGTTGATGCCCTCGTTGCCGCTGGTGCCGTAGCCGGAGATCACCCGGCCCTTGGCGGGCCAACGGAACGACTGGTCGGGCTCGGCGGCGGGAGCCGCGACGGAGCCTGTGCTGGCGGGCTCGGCCTTCTCGGGCACGGGCGTCAGTGAGGCGACCTTGACCGGCGCGGTCTTGGCCTTGGCGGCTGCCAAGTCGGCGGCCTTGGCCTCGGCGACCTTCTTGGCCGCATCCTTGGCGGCTTCGGCCTTGGCGAGCTTGGCCTCGGCGTCCGCGGCCTTGCGGGCGGCCTCGGCCTTCGCCTTGGCGGGATCGACCTTCGGAGCCTCGGCCTTGGCGACCTCGACGGGCTTCTTCGCCTCGGCGGCCTTCTTCACCTCAGCGACCTTCTTGGCCTCCGCGAGTTTCCTGGCTTCGGCCGCATGCTTGGCATCGGCCGCGAGCTTGGCCTCCGCCAGCTTCTTGGTTTCCACGGCGCGCTTGGACTCCGACGCCTTGTTCGCCTCGGCGATCTTTTTGGCCTCGGCGGCAGTCTTGGCCGCAGCCAGCGTCCGGGCTTCGGATTCCCTGCGGGCGGCTTCCTGGCGGACGCTGTCCTGGCGCGCGGCCTCGGCGCGGGCAGCCTCGGCACGAGCCTTCGCTTCCGCGGCCTTCGCCTCGGCGGCCCTGGCCTCCGCGGCCTTGGCCCCGGCATTGAACGGGATGCGCGGCGGGGGCGCCGCAGGAACGGTGCGCGGCGTCGCGACCATGCCGCGGCCGGCATCCGGATTCATGCCCGCAGGATTCATTCCCGAGGGGTTCATGCCGGAGACCATCCCGGAGGACGGCGCGGTGGAGGCGACGCGGCCCGTGGCCATGGGAGGCGTCGCGGCCAGCGGACGCGGCGACATCGGCGCACCGAGGGCCTGCGACTGGATCCTGGGGGTCCGTACCGCCGGAGCCGGAGCCATCTCGCCGTCATCGGGCAGGCTGCCCGTGGCGCTCGGCTCACTCGAAACATTCGAGGCGAAGGGGTTCCCGAAGGGGTCGCCCAACCGCGACGCATCGGTTGAGCATCCGGCGGCACTGCCGCCGATCACACCGATGAGCGCGAAACGCGACAGCGTCCTCAACCCTAGACCAGTCCCGCGAACCCGCATCGACGCACCTGTTTGCCTGACGCAACTTGATGACGTCATTCAAACGGGATTCAGGTTAAACAACCGTTCCCGTTCACCACGTTTTCGGCGTCGAAGGAACTTTCCTGGCAGGCACGTCCCGGCTCGATCCAAATCGACCGCGGCTGTGCCCGGCGATAAGATCGTGATGGATCAAGGGTTTGGGTCCCTGGATCCGGGCCTGCTCCTGTTACCTAGAGAACGAAGGCTCTGCCGGGTGTGAGGGGCGCCAGCCTTAATTGGACGCCGAGATTTTTAACGACGGCGCCCTCCCCGCCCCGATCGGCGAGGACGAGGCGCGCGCCGCCCGACTGCGCGAGAGCGCCCACCAGCCTGCCGCCGGGCGCCAGGAGGGAGTCGAGATGGGCGGGCATGGCCGGCAGGGTGCCGTTGACCAGGATGCGGTCGAACGCCCCCTCCCCTGCGACGTCGGGATCGAGGCCGTCGCCGACCTCCACACGGGCGATCACCCGGTCCTCCGGGTCGAGGGCCGAGACGGCATCCTCCGCCAGGGTGGCGTAACGCTCGACGCTCAGGATGGAGGCGGCGCCGAGGCGGATGAGCAGGGCGGTGACGTAGCCCGAGCCGGTGCCGATCTCGAGGATGCGGGCGCCGGGCTTCACCTTCAGGGCGGTGAGCATCGCGGCGACCACGGTGGGCGCCGACATGGTCTGTCCGCAGGCGAGCGGCAGGGCCACGTCCCGCCGGGCGAGATCCCGGTGCTCGCGGGGCGCGAAACGGGCGCGGGGCACCCGCTCCATCGCCCGCAGGGTATCGGTGTCGCGCACGCCGAGGCCGCGCAGGGCCATGACGAAGGCGGCATCCTCGACCGAGCCTTCCATCGTCATGGACGTCGTCTCACGGCTGTGTGCGGATGGTCCGATTCCCGGAACGTCCGCGATCCGGCATCGGGGCGCCGACACGCGGTCGCGCTTGCGCCGCGCGAAGGCCGGGGCGTCTCACTCGGCGAAGGCCTGGGCGAAGCGCGTCAGCGTCGGCTCGTCGGTGAGATCGAGGCGCAGCGGCGTCACCGAGATGCGATTCTCCGCGATGGCCCTCAGGTCGGTGCCGTGGCCGGGCTCGAACCGCGCCTTGGCGAAGGCGAGCCAGAAATACGGGTTGCCGCGTCCGTCATGGCGCGCATCGATGGCGAGCAGCGCCTGATTGCGCATCCCCTGCGCGGCGACGGAGGTGCCGACGACCTCCTCGGGCTCGCAATCGGGGAAGTTGACGTTGACGACGATGCCGGGCTCGATCCCGATCTCCAGGATCTTCTTCACCACGCCCGGCCCGTGATGGGCGGCGCAGGCCCACTTGATCGCCCCGCGCCCGCCGGCGCCGTAGGCCTGGCTCAGGGCGATGGAGCGCACGTTGAGGATGGTGCCTTCCATGGCCGCCGCGATGGTGCCGGAATAGGTCACGTCCTCGGCGACGTTCTGGCCGCGATTGACCCCGGACAGGACGAGGTCCGGCCCATGGTCTTTGAGGATGTGGCGCACCCCCATGATCACGCAGTCGGAGGGCGTGCCCTTCACGGCGAAGCGCTTCTCGGAGACCTGGCGCAGGCGCAGGGGATCGTTGAGCGACAGGGAGTGCGAGACGCCGGACTGATCGCTCTCGGGCGCCACGACCCAGACGTCGTCGGACAGGGTCCGGGCGATGCCCTCCAGGGTTTCGAGGCCCGGCGCGTGGATGCCGTCGTCGTTGGTGACCAGGATGCGCATCAGCTCTTGAGCCCTTCGATCTTCTCGATGCCGCCCATGTAGGGCTTGAGAACCGACGGGATGGTGACGCTGCCGTCCGGGTTCTGGTAATTTTCCATCACGGCGATGAGGGCGCGGCCGACCGCGACGCCCGATCCGTTGAGGGTATGCACGAATTGTGCGCCCTTGCCCTCCTTCGGGCGGTAGCGCGCGTTCATCCGCCGCGCCTGGAAGTCGCCGCAGACCGAGCAGGACGAGATCTCGCGAAACGTCTCCTGCCCTGGCATCCAGACCTCGATGTCGTAGGTCTTCTGGCTGGCAAAGCCCATGTCGCCGGTGCAGAGCGTCATCACCCGGTAGGTCAGGTCGAGCTTCTTCAGGATCGCCTCGGCCGAGCCGAGCATCCGCTCGTGCTCGTTGGCGGATTGATCGGGCGTGGTGATCGAGACGAGCTCGACCTTGTTGAACTGGTGCTGGCGCAGCATGCCGCGCGTGTCGCGCCCGGCCGACCCGGCCTCGGCGCGGAAGCACGGGGTCAGCGCGGTGAAGCGTAAGGGTAGCTCGTCCTCGGAGAGGATCGATTCACGCACGAGGTTGGTGAGGGGGACTTCGGCCGTGGGGATGAGCCAGTGCTCCTCTCCGGCCCGGAACTGGTCGTCCCGGAACTTCGGCAACTGCGCAGTGCCGAACATCGCCTCGTCGCGCACCAGGATCGGCGGCGCCACTTCGGTGTAGCCGTGCTCGCCGGTGTGAAGATCGAGCATGAACTGCCCGAGCGCCCGCTCCAGCCGCGCGAGCTGGCCCTTGAGCACCACGAACCGCGCGCCGGACATGCGCGAGGCCGCCTCGAAATCCATCAGGCCGAAGGCCTCGCCGAGCTCGAAATGCTGGCGGCCGGTGGCGAGCTTGGTCCGGCTGCCGGAGAAGGCGCGGTGCTCGACATTGCCGTGCTCGTCGGCGCCTTCCGGCACCTCCGGGTTCGGGCGGTTGGGGATCGCCGCGAGGCGGTCGTCGAGGACTTTGCCGGCCTCCGTCTGGGCCGCCTCCAGGGCGGGCCCCTCCTCCTTCAGCCGCGCCACCTCTTCCATCAACTCGGCGGCACGCGCCTCGTCCTTCGCCTTCTTCGCGCCGCCGATCTCCTTGGCCAGCGCGTTGCGCCGCTCCTGGTTGGCCTGCGCCGCCGAGGTGGCGGTTTTGCGCGCGTCGTCGAGGGCGATCAGCTCGGCCGAGAGCGCGTCGAGGCCGCGACGGCGCAGGGCTTCGTCGAACGCTTGCGGATTCTCGCGGATGGCGCGGATGTCGTGCATGGGCGGCTCGGTTCGCTGTGAGTCGCCGACGCTTTGCAGCATCGGGGCGACCCCGACAAGGCCGGGCATGAGTCGACGGAGCATCCCCGATATCCCCTCATCCTGAGGCGGCACAGCGCAGCGCAGCCCTCGAAGGAGGCCTCCAGACACCAAGTTGCGGACTGGAGGCCTCCTTCGAGGCCGCTTACGCAGCACCTCAGGATGAGGGGGGGGGGGATGGCGTTTATGTGGCGCCTACGGCTCCAGCCCTTCCGCGACCCGCTTGGCTTTGCGGCGGCGCTCGACGCGGGCCACCGAGAAAATCGAGGCCTCGTAGAGAAGGAGCATCGGCAGGGCCAGCGACAGCTGCGAGATCACGTCGGGCGGCGTCAGGATCGCGGCCGCCACGAAGACGAGGACGATGGCGTAGCGGCGCTTCTCGCGCAGGAAGACGGTGTCGATCACGCCGATCTGGCCGAGCAGGGTGAGGATCACCGGCAGCTGGAACGCCAACCCGAAGGCGAAGATCAGGGTCATGATGAGCGAGAGATACTCGTCCACCTTCGGCAGAAGCTTGATCGTCGCTTCGCCCGGCTGGCCGACTTGCTGCAGGCTCACCGAGAACTGGATGAGCAGCGGCATCGCCAGGTAGAACACCACCAGTGCGCCGAGAACGAAGAAGATCGGCGTCGCCACGAGATAGGGCAGGAAGGCCTGACGCTCGTTGCGGTAGAGGCCGGGCGCCACGAAGGCGTAGATCTGCGTCGCGATGACCGGAAAGGCGAGGAAACCCGCGCCGAACACGCTGAGTTTGATGTTGGTGAACACCTGTTCGAGGAAATGCGTCGCGATGAGCTGTGCCTGCTCCGGGCCGACGATGGAGACGTAGGGGTGGAGCAGGATGTTGTAGATGTGCCGCGAGACGAAGAAGCACGCGAAGAACATCACGACGAAGGCCGCCAGGGACTTGATCAGCCGCGAGCGCAATTCGATCAGGTGGTCGAGGAGCGGCGCGCGCGATGCCTCCACCTCGGATTCGTCGACCGGATCGATCATGAGGCAGCGCCGGGCTCGGTAGGCTTGGTGGAGGGTTCGGTCGGGGCCATGGCAGTCCGGGGCGGGAGATCGGGCAGCGCGTAGTCCGGCGGGGGCGGTGGCTCGACGTGCGCCGGCTCAGCCGATGCGGGAGCCTGGATCGACGGCTCGGACGGCGCGGGCGGGTCGTTCTCGGCGAGCTTGGCGGCCACGTTGGCCAGGGGCTGCGTGCTCGATTGCGAGCGTCCGTCCACGGCGCCGCGGATCTCGTCGCGGATGGTCTGGACCGGATTGAAGCTCGGCCCCATCGTACTCGCGGAACGCTTGATACCGTCGACTTCGCGGCGGACCTCGTCGAACTCGGCCTCGCGGATCGCCTCGTTGAACTGGGCATGGAACTCGCCGGCCATGCGACGCATCTTGCCCGTCACCTGGCCCACGGTGCGCAGGGCTTTGGGAAGATCCTTGGGCCCGATGACGATGAGGGCGACGCCGCCGATCAGCATCACCTCGCCCCAACTCATGTCGAACATGGTGTCGCTCGTCCCGCGGCCGATGGCCTATGCCTCGTCACGACCGACGGCCTAGCATGGTTCACGCAAGACCAATCTCCGTCGGGCGATTTCGCTCACACGAACTTCGGGCGATCCCGTCCAGGACCGCCGATGTCGCCTTGACGGTCTCAGACGACCTTGCGGTCGGCCGAAACGTGGCTGGCGGTGGCCGGCTCGCCCTGGTGAGGCAGGGTGCGAACGGGCTCGCCGTTGCTCGGCGGCGGCACGGCCGGCGCCTGCCCGGCAGGCGTCTCATCCTCGGCCATGCCCTTCTTGAAGGCCTTGATGCCCTTGGCGACGTCGCCCATCAGGTCGGAGATCTTGCCGCGCCCGAACAGCAGCATCACGATGCCCGCGACGATGATCCAGTGCCAGATACTCATGCTGCCCATGGCAAACTCCTGCGCCCATGCGGTCGCCTGCCCAGCGACGCCCTCTCACGACGGATTGTCGGGAAACTAGGGATGGGAGGAAGCGAACACAAGAACCACGGGGTCTCTGGCCACGGCATTCGCGGCATCTGAGGCAATTGTGCAGTGCGTCATAAACGCGTCGGGAGCATCGCGCTCATGCCTGGGCGGAAAGGCCTGCCTCGAAGCGCGAGCGCGCCTCGGCGACGTCGAACTCCTCCTGCGGTGCGAGCCGGGCCAGGGCGGCCTCGGCGCGGCGCAGGGCTTCGCCGGACAGGATCGGCGTGCCTTCGAGAACGGCCTGCATCTCTTGCCGATCGCCGTTGCAATGGAGAGCGACGTCGATTCCGGCGGCGAACGCCTTCTCGGCCTTCTCGCGAAAGGTGCCGTCCAGTGCCTTCATCGAGAGGTCGTCGGTCATGAGCAGGCCGTCGAAACCGATCAGGCCGCGGATCACCTGTCCGATCACCACGCTGGACTGCGTGGCGGGATGGTGCGGGTCGAGGGCGGCGTAGACCACGTGGGCGCTCATCGCCATCGGCAGGTCCGCCAGGGCGCGGAAGGGAACGAAATCGTGGGCGGCCAGGCTCACGCCCTCTGCCTCCACCACGGGCAGGTCCATGTGGCTGTCGCAGGCGGCGCGGCCGTGACCGGGGATGTGCTTGATGACGGGGAGGACGCCCCCCTCCATCAGCCCCTCGGCCACCGCACGCCCCAGGGCGATGACGGCGTGCGGATCGGTGCCGTAGGCGCGGTCGCCGATGATGTCGTGGGCGCCGGCCACGGGCACGTCGAGAACGGGCGCGCAATCGACGTTGATCCCCACCGAGGCGAGATCGTATGCCATCAGCCGCGCGCCGAGGCGCGCCATGGCGATGCCCGACCCGTCGAGCCGGCCGAAACGGGCGCCCGCGGGATAGGACGGCCAGTGCGGCGGCCCCATCCGCTGCACCCGTCCGCCCTCCTGGTCGATCAGGATCGGCGTGTCGGCCCGGCCCGTCGTGGCCCGCAGCGCATCGGTCAACGCCCTCACTTCGTCCGGCGAGCCGATGTTGCGCTTGAACAGGATGAAGCCCCAGGGCTGCGCATCGCGGAAGAACGCGGCCTCCTCGTCCGAGAGGGTCCGGCCGGCACAGCCGAGGATCAGGGCGCGAGTGGTCATGGGGGATGCTGCTCGGCTTGAATGGACAGACGATCCGAGGGACGTCCGCCCCTGCTCGTTCCGGTCGCGGCGGTCCTCGCCCGGGCGGGGCTCGCACGAAGCGCCACCGGGATGCGAGGTGTCGACGATCGCCTTCGAGGTCTTCGCTTCGGCTCCCTCGGCCTGGAATCCTCAGGCCCGGATCCCGAAACTCAATGCCCTTGGCTCAGTTCTTGGCCACGAAGCACTGGCCGCCAGCGCCCTGCAACTCTGTGCAGAGGGTGGTGGCTTCGGCCTTGGCCAGGGGGCCGACGCGGACGCGGTAGATCGTCTTGCCGCTGACCTCGGCCTGACGGATCAGGGCGGGCTTGCCGGAGAGCTGGCTGAACTTGCCCTGCATCTGCTTGAAGGCGGCCTGAGCCTCGGCCTCGCTGGTGCGCACCCCGAGCTGGACCGAATACCCGCTGACCGGCGCGGTCGAAGCCGCCGGAACGGGGGCGGGCGTCGGCAGGGCGGACGTCGCATCGGGAGCGACGGCGCTAACGCGCTGCGGGGCCTTCACGCGGGGAGCGGGGGCGGCCTGCTCGGGTACCGCAGCTTCGTCGGTCGCTCCGGGCGTCGCCGTCGGCAGCTTTCCGACACGCGGATGCATCGACCCGCTGGTGGAGCCGCCGTTATCGCCCGGAAGCGTCATCGTGGGGATCACGGATTGGGCGGCGGAAGCCTCGCGCTGGGGCGGCGGCGGAGGCGTATCCGGCTTGACGGAGACGGTCCGCACCCGGCGTGGCTCGCCGAGGGTTTCGGTGAGGGGGGCCGTATTGCCGCCCTGCCCGGTCGAGGGCGTGGCTCCGCCCTCCCCGGCGCGCTGGGCGGAACGGGCGGCCTGCGCGACGTCGACCGGCTGCTCTTCGCGGTTGACGATGCGGATCTGGCCGTCCTTGGCGTTGCGATCGTAGATCTGCTTGTTCTGGTCGGGAATCTCGACGCCGTCCGCCTTCTGCGGGGCGATCTTCAGCGGAGCCTTGTCAGCCAGGATCGTCGGCACGGTGCCGTCGCCCTGGCTCGAATGCAGGCCGCGCCAGGTGAGCGCGCCGGTGACGCAGACCACCAGCACGCCGAGGCCGGCACCCACGGAGACGAGGCGGCTGCGCTGGCGGGGCCGTTCGGCCGCGCGGTTGAGGCGGTCGTCCTGTTCCGGCGCATAGGCCTCCGATCCGCGGGGATCGTGGACCCCGTCGGCATAGGCGCTGTGATCGACGGAGGCGAGATACTGGTCGAAGGCATCGGCCGGATGAGCCGAGAGCGAGGCCTCCGATTCGGACTGGTACTGGGGATGCTGTGCGTAGGCCGCAGGCGCAGGTGCATAGGCCGCAGGCGCCCCGGAATGGGCCGACGGGGCGGCTGCCGGTGCCTCGTCGTGGAAGATCGGCTCCCTCCGCCCGCCCTGGCCCTGCGGCTGGGGCGCGGTACGGGAATCGCGGGCTTCGAGGAGGGCGCGGAAGGGGTCGTCCTGGCCAACGATGCGGGCGAGTTCCGCCAGCGGATCGGGCTTGGCCGCAGGCTGGGCCTGCGGCTGGGGCGGCGTCGTGGGCTGCAAGTCACGCGCGAAGGCGTCGAAATCGACAGGCGCTCGCGAAGCGTTCGTCGTCATGGCAGCATTCCTCTTCACGCCGAGATCACCTCACCGCATTTCATCCGGCGCGGTGACACCCAAGACCGCGAGGCCGGAGGCGACGACGCCTCTCAAAGCCTCCACGAGGGCCAGTCTTGCCCGTGTCGAGTTTCGGTCGTTTGGATTAATAAACCGTAATTGCGGCAGGTCTTTGCCTTTGTTCCAGAAACCATGCAGGGAACTTGCCAGCTCGTAGAGGTAGAATGCCACACGGTGTGGCTCGTGTGCCGCCGCCGCCGCTTCGATCACCCGCGGGTATTGGGCGATGAGCCGCATGATCTCGATTTCCGCGGAATCGGCCAGCAGCGTCAGATCCGCATCCGCGAGGCCGGCGACGGAAAAGTCCTCGCCGGGCATCGCTTCGCGCGCCTGCCGGAACACCGAGGCGCAGCGGGCATGGGCGTACTGGACGTAGAAGACCGGGTTGTCCTTGGATTGCTCCACCACCTTGGCGAGGTCGAAGTCCAGGGTCGCGTCGTTCTTGCGGTAGAGCATCATGAAGCGGATCGCGTCGCGGCCGACTTCGTCGACCACCTCGGCGAGGGTGATGAATTCGCCCGCGCGCTTGGACATCTTCACTGGCTCGCCGGCCCGAAGGAGCCGCACCAACTGGCATAGCTTGACGTCGAGGGTGGCGTTCCCGTCGCTCACCGCCTTCACCGCCGCCTGCATGCGCTTGACGTAGCCGCCGTGATCCGCGCCGAGGACGTCGATCAGGTCTGTGGCGCCGCGCCTGATCTTGTCGCGATGATAGGCGATGTCCGAGGCGAAGTAGGTGAACGAGCCGTCCGATTTCAGCAGCGGCCGGTCGACGTCGTCGCCGAACTCCACGGTGCGGAACAGGGTCTGCTCGCGGTCCTCCCAATCCTCGGGCAGCTGGCCCTTCGGCGGCGGCAGCCGGCCTTCGTAGACGAGGCCCTTTTCACGAAGCTCCGCCAGAAGAGCGGGCACCGCCTCCTTCAGGGTGGCTTCCGAGAAGAACACGTCATGGTGGATGCCGAGCCGGGCGAGATCGCCCCGGATCAGGTCCATCATCGCGGCGATGGCATCCGCCCGCACCTGCGGCAGCCAGTCGGATTCCGGCGTGTCGAGGAGTGCGCGTCCGTGCGTCTCGGCGAGGGCCTTGCCCACCGGCACGAGGTAGTCACCGGGATAGAGGCCTTCGGGCACAGGGCCGACCTCTTCGCCCAGCGCCTCGCGGTAACGCAGGAACGCGGAGCGGGCGAGCACGTCCACCTGCGCACCGGCATCGTTGATGTAGTACTCGCGCGTCACGTCGCGGCCGGCCGCCACGAGCAGGTTGGCTAGCGCGTCGCCGAACACCGCCCCGCGGCCATGGCCCACATGCATCGGCCCGGTGGGGTTGGCCGAGACGTATTCGATGTTGACCTTGCCGCCGGGCAGGTGGGCTCGACCGTACTCGGTGCCCTCGCCGAGCGCGGCACGCACGACCTCGTGATAGGTCTCGGGCGTCAGGCGCAGGTTGATGAAGCCCGGTCCGGCCACGCTCGCCTCGATCACGCGGGGATCTTGCCGGAGCTCCGCCGCAAGCGCTTCGCCCAGCGCCTTCGGATTGGTCCGGGCCTCCTTGGCGAGGACCAGGGCGGCATTGGTGGCGAGGTCGCCATGAGTGGCATCGCGCGGCGGCTCGACCACCACGCGGGAGAGATCGAGCCCCTCGGGCAGCGTCCCGGACCGGATCAGGCTCTCGAGCGCCTTGCGCACGCGCGTCTCGAAGGTGGCGAAGATGTTCATGGGATATCTATTCCGCTCGCGCCAAGCCGCATCGTCACGACGGCCTGCGCCTCAATGCGGCGGCATACCAATGCGGGGGGCAGGTGTCACGGGAGGCCGCCCATCGCCCTTTGCTGCCCCCATCAGCCCGGCGCTTCAGAACCAGGCGCGCCAAGCCTCCCACTCGGCCACGGCGCCGGCCAGGGCCGCGTAGCCGCCGGCATTGGGGTGGGTTCCGTCCCCCGCCGCGGCCTCGCTGGTCCATGCATCGGATCCCGTGGCCACGCCGAAGACCGGCAGGAACGGAACACCCAGTCGGGCGCAGAGGGGAGCGATGTCGCGCGACAGAGCCAGGATTCGTGCATCCGTCGAGGGATCGTCGCAGACGGGAAGCGGGCCGATCATCAGGGTTTTTCGCCAACCGGCGGCGTCTGCGAGAATTGCCCGTGTTGCATCGAGGGAGCTGTCATGGGCGACGCGGGTTCGGCCATCCATGAGGGTGCAATCGTTTGCGCCGAACGCGAAAACGAGCCGGCCGTCCAGCCCCTTGGGCAGGCGGGCTTCGGCCTCGCCGCGCCAGCGGCCCTGAATGTCGAGGCTGGTGTCGCGGCGAATGCCCAGATTGTAATGCGTGACGTCCCAGCCCGCGCGACGGGCCTCGGCACAGAGACGGCCCGTCCATCCGAGACAGGTGTCGTCACCGACCCCGTTCACGAAACTGTCGCCGATGAAGCAGATGCGCATGGATCGCCGCGACATCCCGGCCCTACCCCTCCGCCAGCGGCAGGCCCCGGCTCTCGGGGCTCCAGTGCAGGTCCGGCGTCGTGGGAAACAGGCGCTTGTGGGCGAGCACCGCGTAGGTGTCGGTCATGCCGGCGATGTAGTCGGCCACCCGGCGGGCGATGCGCCCCTCCCCCGCCGCCTCGAGCCCGGCCCGCCATTCCTCGGGCATGCAGGCAGGGTTCGTGCTGAAGGCATCGAACAGGTCCGCGACGATGATGTCCGCCTGCGCCCGCACCGCCAGCACGCTCGGGTGGCGGTACATCCGCGCGTAGAGGAAGCGCTTGATCGCGGCATCCGCCTCCTCCAGGGCCGGCGAGAAGGAGACGACCGCCTCGTCGGCCGCGCGGATATCGGCGACGGAAGCCGGTGCCAGGGCCTCGATCCGCCGGGTGCTCTCGGCGATCACGTCCTCGACGAAGCGGGTGATCACGCGCCGCGCCAGTTCGTGGATCTTTCGCGATTCCTCGAGATTCGGGTGCAGCGCGTCGATTTCGTCGAGGATGTCCCGGAGGAAGGGGACGCCGTCGAGATCCGACAGTTCGAACAGGCCCGCCCGCAGACCGTCGTCGAGGTCGTGGCTGTCATAGGCGATGTCGTCGGCCAGAGCCGCCGCCTGCGCCTCCGGCCCGGCGAAACGGGCGAGGGCGAGGTCGTTCTGCGCGTTGTATTCGAGGATGGCGGCGGGAATGCCCCGTGCCGCCCAGCGCGGGGTCGGGTCGCCCTCCTTCGTGAGGAGCGGGCCATTGTGCTTGACGAGGCCCTCCAGGGTCTCCCAGGCGAGGTTGAGCCCGTCGAACCCGGCATAGCGCCGCTCGAGCCGGGTCACGATCCGCAGGGCCTGGGCATTGTGGTCGAACCCGCCGTGAGCGGCCATGAGGGCATCGAGCGCGTCCTCGCCGGTATGGCCGAAACAGGTGTGGCCGAGGTCGTGGGAGAGCGCCAGCGCCTCCGCGAGGTCCTCGTCGAGGCCGAGCGCGCGGGCCAGCGCACGGGCGATCTGGCTGACTTCGAGGGTGTGGGTCAGACGGGTTCGGTAATGGTCGCCCTCGTGGTGGACGAAGACCTGGGTCTTGTGCTTGAGGCGGCGGAAGGCGGCCGAATGGATGATCCGGTCGCGGTCGCGCTGGAAGTCGCTGCGCGTGGGCGAGATCGCCTCCGGGATCAGCCGCCCGCGCGTGGCCGCCGGATCGGTGGCGTAGCGCGCCCGCCAGCGTTCGCCCCTGTGCCGCACGTCACCTCCTGAATGCGCCATCGCGCGCAACCATCATCCCGCGTTGCAGCGCGTCTCTACGGCGCATATCTTGTGTGGGCTAGCGCTTCTGGCAATCGACGAGAACTCAAGAGCATCACGATGGCCGACATCACCCTGACCCCCCGCGCGGCCAAGCGCATCAACGAGATCATGGGAGCCGAGCCTCCCGGCGCGTCCCTGCGGATCAGCGTGAACGGCGGCGGATGCTCGGGCTTCTCCTACGCCTTCGACATCGAGCGGGCGCGGGCCGAGGACGACGTGGTGATCGAGCGGGACGGCGCCACCGTCCTCGTCGATCCGGTTTCCCTCGAATACATGAGCGGATCGACCATCGATTTCGCCAACGACCTGATCGGCCAGGCCTTCAAGATCGAGAATCCGCAGGTCACCTCCTCCTGCGGCTGCGGCACCTCGTTCTCGCTCTGAGGCTTCGTCATTCCGTCACAGCACGGCGTGAGGCAGCGCGATTGCCTCGCCGTGGAAAAAGCGGCACGGATGCGGTTCGGCGCGGCACCGTTGCACGAAGCGCCTTTTTTCGCAGCGCCCCGGATCCGCTCATGATCGTCCCACAAGGTCGTCCCTTTCTCATGCGGACGGCTGGCCTTTCGGTCTGCGCCCTCCTCGTCTTCGGCGGCGGCGGCCCGATCGGCCCCTTGCCGGCCTCGGCGCAGGAAGCCGCCTCCGCCGTGCAGGACGTCACGCTCCAGAACGTGACGATGACCTTCGGCGGCACGGTCCTCACCGCGCCGCAGGTCATCGTCAGCGGCACGCGCCTGACGAAGGACGACCTTCTCGCCCTGCTCAGATCCGGCCCCGAGCCTCTGCCAGCGCGTCTCGCGAAGTTCGATGCCGCGAGCATCGTGATTCCCGAGCTTCGCTCCGAGATACGGGTCGGCCCCAGGACCCAGACCGTGATCTACCGCGACGTGACTGCCAAGGATGTGCGCGGCGGCCGCATCGCCCAGGCGGCAGCGGCGGGGGCGACGGCTGCCGAGGCGGGAGGCGGCGAGAAGCGCAGCGCCAGCTACGGCCGCATGGAGATGCGGGACGTCGATCTCACGGCGATGGCGCGTCTCTACGGTGAGGCCGGCGATGCCAAGAGCCCGATGATGCGCCTCTATGGCGCGTTCTCGGTCTCCGATACGCTGATGGAGGCCGACGGCACGGTGGTGAAGGTGGCGCGCATCGAGGGCACCGACCTCAGCGGGCGCCAGATTCCGGCGACCTGGACGGGCGCGCTGGACGCGATGGCGCGCGCGGACCAAGCTCAGGGCAATCCCGCCGACAGGGCGAGAATCTTCGGGGTGATGGCGGACGTTCTCGACGGCTTCTCCGTCGGCTCGGTCCAGGCCACCGGGCTCACCATCAGTCAGACGAAGGACGGCGAGCCCGTATCGATCGGCATGGGGCGCATGGTCCTGTCCTCCGGTGGCCTCAGCATGGAAGATCTCGGCTTCACCGCGGGCGATGCCGCCGGAAAGCTCGCGCGCTTGAGCGTCGCGGGCTTCTCCTTTGCCCCGACCGTGGTGGCCATGCGCAAGCTTTCGACCCAGGCCGGGGAGCCCACCGAAGCGGATTTGCGGCAGATGACGCCGGCGCTCGGCACCCTGGCATTCAAGGATCTGAGTCTCGACCTGCCGCCGGATGAGGTGCCCGCTTCGCCCAAGCCCCCCGGCGCCGCCTCGCCCGTGCTCCCTCCGGCCGCGACGGCGCCCACGCATATCGGCCTGCGCGACGGCGCCCTCGCCTTCGGCCCGCTGCGCGACGGGGTGCCAACCACCGGCCGGGCCAATCTCTCGGGTCTCACCCTTCCCGCCTCGGCGGTGGCCGGAATCCCGGGGCTCGGCTCCCTCGGCGCTTACGGCTACCGAGACCTCGACCTGAACGTCGTCGCCGACACGGCCTGGAACGAAGCCGCCAAGGAGCTCTCCTTCAGCGAGGTATCGGTGTCGGGCAAGGACATGGGCAGCGTGACGATCAACGGCACCCTCGGTGGTATCGGACCTGCGGTGTTCGACCCCGATCCGAGCGTCTCGACCTTCGCCATGCTGGGCGCCACCGCCAAGGCCCTCGACCTGCGGATCGAGAATACCGGCCTGTTCGAGCGCTTCATCGCCTCGCAGTCGAAGAGCCTGAGCCTCAAGCCTGAGGAACTGACCCAGGAATACGTCACCGCCACCACGTTCGGCGTGCCGGCCATCCTCGGCAATTCGGCCGGCGCCAAGGCCATCGGCGCGGCCCTGGGCCAGTTCGTGACAAAGCCTGGCACGTTCTTGCTCAGCGCCAAGGCGAAGAACGCCGGCGGCATCGGCATGCTCGAATTCAGCGCGGCCCCGACACCGGGCGCCGTCCTCGACAGGCTGGATGTGAGCGCGAAGGCGAATTAAGCGACCCGGGACGACGCCCGCGTCGCTCGCTCCCTACAGGAGGGGGCAGAGCGTTTGGGGCCGGGTTCAATTCAGTTCGCGCACCACGATCCGGCCATTTTCGGCCGACAGGGCGAGGCGGCCGGCCTTGAGGGCGAGCGCCTTCTCGCCGAACAGCGTCCGGCGCCAGCCGTGCAGGACGGCGATGTCGGCCTCGTCGTCTTCGGCGATGGCTTCGAGGTCATCCATCGTGGCGACGATCTTGGGCGCCACGTCCTCGGCCTCGCAGACCGCCTTGAGCAGCACTTTCAGCAATTCCACCACGGCGCCGTTGCCGCCCCGACCCCGGCTGCGCTCGGGCAGGACGATGTCGGACAGGTCGCGCTGGAAGCCGCGCTCCACGGCGGCGAGGATGTCCGTTCCGGTCCGCGAACGCTCGAAGCCCGCCGGGATCGAGCGCAGGCGCCCAAGGGCCTCGACGCTGCGCGGAGCGGAGGTGGCGATGTCGATCACCGCCTCGTCCTTGAGGATGCGCCCGCGCGGGACGTTGCGGGTCTGCGCCTCGCGCTCGCGCCATGCGGCGACCTCGGCCAGCACCGCGATCTCGCGCGGCTTGCGCATGCGGCCGGACAACCGGCGCCAGGCCTGGGCCGGATCGGCCTTGTAGGTCTCCGGCGAGGTGAGCACGCTCATCTCCTCGTCGAGCCACTCGCCGCGATCGGTGGAGAGGAGCTGCCCCGCCAGCACCTCGTAGACCTTCACCAGGTGGGTCACGTCGGAGAGGGCGTAGCTCGACTGGGCGTCGGAGAGCGGACGGCGCGACCAGTCGGTAAAGCGGGACGATTTGTCGATCTTGGCCTTGGCGACGTCGTTGACGAGTTGCTCGTAGGAGACCGAATCGCCGTAGCCGCAGACCATGGCGGCGACCTGCGTATCGAAGAACGGCTGCGGCAGAAGCCCGCCGAGCAGCCAGATGATCTCGAGATCCTGGCGCGCCGAGTGGAACACCTTGACCACGCCCTCGTCGGCCATCAGCGCGAAGAACGGCGCGAGGTCGATGTCGGGGGACAACGGGTCGACGAGCACACCCGACCCGTCCGGCCCCGCCATCTGGATGAGGCAGAGCTTGGGGTAGTAGGTCGTCTCCCGCATGAACTCCGTGTCGACGGTGACGAACGGCTGTCCGGCGAAACGGCTGCAGGCCTCGGCGAGAGCCGGCGTGGTGGCGATGAGATCCATGAGAGCCGGCTATATCGGAGGTTGACGCGCGAGGCGAGATCGTATCTCGCACCGCGCGCGCCTATCCCCCACATCCCGTGCTGCACGTCCCTCGTCAGGCGGCGCGCTTGCGGGGCCGGTTCCGGCGCGCGAGGCTGCGCACCAGTTCGGTACGCTGGCGCCGCTGGGCCTCGGCGCGGGCGAGAAGCCAGTCGAGGATGCCGGCATTCCTCCGAGGCCCGCCCTCCTCGGTCAGGCGCCGCATCCGGTCCACCCGGAAGCCGCGATAACCGCCGCGTGCGTGATCGATGCCGCCGAGCAGCGTCCGGCCGGGGCCGAGCCTCAACTCGCGCGCGTCGAGGGCACGCGTGCTCCAGAGACCGCGGGAATCCTCGTAGACGATCTCGAACCGGCCTTCGAGCGGCAGGACCTGCCATACGCCGGGCTTATGCTCGCCCCGTTCCGCGGGCTTCCCGCGTGCCGAGGGAGCCACTGCGGCCTCGTGCAAAATGTCGAAAAACGCGTTCGCATTCATGGGCTTGATATGGGAATGCACCCTCGTTCTCGTAAGGTCCCTCCCCCTCCGGCCCCTCGGCGGCGCCCGCTCCGGGTTCATCCCGGCTCCCGCTTACGCGCCCTGCCGTCGCGATCTCCTGGGATCGCCTTCACCTTGACTTGCCCGCCCTCGCGTGAATGGTGCGCCGCTCAATCTGAAGAGCCCGTCATGCACCGTTATCGTACCCATACCTGCGGGGCCCTCCGCCCGTCCGACGTCGGCGAGACCGTTCGCCTTTCCGGCTGGTGCCACCGCATCCGCGACCATGGCGGCGTGCTCTTCATCGATCTGCGCGATCATTACGGCCGCACCCAATGCGTGGTCGATTCCGATTCGAAGGCGTTCAAGACCGCCAACCTCGCCCGCTCGGAATGGGTGATCCGCATCGACGGACGCGTGCGCACGCGCCCTGCCGGCACCGAGAATGCCGACCTGCCCACCGGAACGGTGGAGGTCTATATCGACGACATCGAGGTTCTCGGCCCCGCCGGCGAGTTGCCGGTGCCGGTCTTCGGCGACCAGGACTACCCGGAGGAGACGCGCCTCAAGTACCGCTTCCTCGATCTGCGTCGCGACAAGCTGCACGCCAACATCATGAAGCGCGGCGCGATCATCGATTCGCTCCGCCGCCGCATGCGCGAAGGCGGCTTCTTCGAGTTCCAGACGCCCATCCTCACCGCCTCCAGCCCGGAAGGCGCCCGTGACTACCTGGTGCCGTCCCGCGTGCACCCCGGCAAGTTCTACGCGCTGCCGCAGGCGCCGCAGCAGTTCAAGCAGCTGACGATGATCGCCGGCTTCGACCGCTACTTCCAGATCGCGCCGTGTTTTCGCGACGAGGATGCCCGCGCCGACCGCTCGCCGGGCGAGTTCTACCAGCTCGACATCGAGATGAGCTTCGTCACCCAGGAGGACGTGTTCCAGTCGGTGGAGCCGGTCCTGCGCGACGTCTTCAAGGAATTCGCCGAGGGAAAGCGCGTCACCGAGACCTTCCCGCGCATCCCCTATGCCGAGGCGATGCTGAAATACGGTGTCGACAAGCCGGATCTGCGCAACCCGCTGATCATCGCCGACGTGACGGACGAGTTCGCCCGCGACGAGGTCGAGTTCAAGGCGTTCAAGGGGGTGATCAAGTCCGGCGGCGTGGTCCGCGCCATCCCGGCCACGGGGGCGGCCACCCAGCCGCGCTCGTTCTTCGACAAGCTCAACGACTTCGCCCGCGCCGAGGGCGCGCCGGGCCTCGGCTACATCATCTTCGAGGACGACAACGGCACGGTCACCGGCAAGGGGCCGATCGCCAAGTTCATCCCTTCGGAGATCCAGGCCCTCATCCGCGAGAAGACCGGCACGAAGGCCGGCGACGCGGTGTTCTTCTCCGCCGGCACCGAGGCCAAGGCCGCGGCTCTGGCCGGCAAGGCCCGCATCCGCATCGGCGACGAACTGAACCTCTCCGACAAGGACCAGTACGCGTTCTGCTGGATCACCGACTTCCCGATGTACGAGTGGAACGAGGACGAGAAGCGGATCGACTTCTCCCACAACCCGTTCTCGATGCCGAATTTCGACCGCGAGGAATTCCTCGCCCTCGATCCGAGCGAGGCCGAGAAGATCCTCGGCATCAAGGCGTTCCAGTACGACATCGTCTGCAACGGCACGGAGCTGTCCTCCGGCGCGATCCGTAACCACCGCCCCGAGGTGATGGAAAAAGCCTTCGGTCTCGCCGGCTACGGCCAAGAGGTGCTCGAAGAAAAATTCGGCGGCATGCTCAACGCGCTGAAGCTCGGCGCCCCGCCGCACGGCGGCATCGCGCCGGGAATCGACCGCATCGTCATGCTGCTCTGCGGCGAGCAGAACCTGCGCGAGGTGGTGCTGTTCCCCATGAACCAGCGCGCCGAGGACCTGATGATGGGCGCCCCCGCCGAGGCGACGCCGAAGCAGCTGCGTGAACTCCACATCCGGTTGAATCTGCCCGAGAAGCAGGGCTGAGCCGCGACACACCACCCTCCCCCCTCTGTGGGGGAGGGTACCTACGGAGCAGGCGGGAGAGGGGGGCGACCTCTCCGGATTGCGCGCTCCCCTCTCCCGACCCTCGCTGACGCGAGGGCCACCCTCCCCCGCAGAGGGGGGAGGGTTTGCAGCGCCCGATCCCTCCAACATTGACAGGGCCGACATGCCCTCCCTCGTCGCCATCGTCGTCAGCCATGACAGTGCGCATGCGCTGCCGACCTGTCTCACGGCGCTCGCAGCCGAGCACGTGCCGGCCATCGTCGTGGACAATGCGAGCCGCGACGGGTCGGCGGGCGTCGCCGAGGCGGCCGGGGCCAGGGTGGTCCGCAATCTTCGCAACGAGGGCTACGGCCGGGCCAACACCATCGGTATCCGCGCCGCCGACCGTGCGGAGCGCGTGCTCATCCTCAACCCGGACATCGTGCTGCGGGCCGGCGCGGTCGATGCGCTCCTGCGCGCGGCTGCCGCCTATCCGGATGCGGGCCTGCTCGCGCCGCGCCTGATGGAGCCGGACGGGCGGTTCTTCTACCAGCCACGCTCGCTGCTCGCGCCCTACCTCACCAACCCACCCGGCAACCGTGCCCTGCCCGACGGCGATGCCTGCGCGCCGTTCCTCTCCGGCGCTTGCCTGATGATCCGGCGGGACCTGTTCCTCGCCCTCGGCGGGTTCGATCCGAACATCTTCCTGTTCTACGAGGATGACGATTTGTGCCGCCGGGTCGCCGATTCCGGCCGCTCCCTGGTCCATGTCCACGGCGCGGTCGCCCTGCATGGGCGCGGGCGCTCGTCGGCGCCGGAGCCCGGCCGGGTCTTCCGCACCCGCTGGCATCAGGCCTGGTCGCGGGCCTATGTCTCGCGCAAGTACGGCCTGCCGGACCCGAGCCCGGCCATGCTCGCGGTCAACGCTCCGAAGGCGGCCTTGGCATCCCTGAGCTTCCGCCGGCCACTGATCGAGCGCTATGCCGGTTCGGCGGCCGGCGCCCTCGCTGCCATCCGTGGGCGCACCGCCCTCGCTCGGGAAGGGCTCGCATGAGCCTGCTCAATCCGACGGCTGCCCTGGCCCGCGCCGTCGCCGGCGTCGCGGCGCAGGGCTTCGTCGTCGTCGCCCGCAACACGCGCGGCGACAGCGTCTACCTGAAGCCGGAGGGCTGCACCTACGCGCTTCGGATCTCGAACCACGCCCGGACGCCCAAGCAGCGCAAGAACCATCCCGACGCGATCACCAGCCTGGTGATCCGGGCCTCCACCGGCCCGGCTCAGGTCGACGCCCTGGTCGAGACCGCCCTGCGCAATTTCGCCGGGGAGCGGCGCAAGCGCGAGGGAGACCGTGGCGGGGAGAGCGACGGGCCGGCCGTTCCGTGACCGGGCGGGCCGAGGATCAGGCGGAGGCAGAATCGCCCTCGGCCGCATCGCGAAAGTACGGCTCCACCGGGCCCTTCAGCTTCACCGTCATCGGGTTGCCGGCGCGGTCGAGGGTCTTGCCGGCCGACAGGCGGACCCAGCCTTCGCTGACGCAGTATTCCTCGACATTGGTCTTTTCGACGCCCTTGAAGCGGATGCCGATGCCGCGTTCCAGGATGGCCTCGTTGTAGAACGGGCTGGTCGGGTTCACCGCGAGGCGGTCGGGAGGCGTGTCGGACATCGGCGTTGCCTTGGGAATCGATGATCGGAGTCGAGCGATCGTTGACGCGTCGGGACGAAGGGTCCGGGTAAGCGATTCACGCCCCGCCCGCAACGCCGCCGGCCCTGGTCGCCCGTGCCGCCGCGATGAGATCGTCGATACGGTCGCTCTGAAGCAGGGGCACCAGAGCGTGCACCGCCTCGGGGGGCAGGTCCCACCACGCCGTCTCCAGCAGGGCCGCCACATGCTCCGGATCGAAGCGGTGGCGGATCACCCGCGCGGGGTTGCCGGCGACGATCGCGTAGGGCGGCACGTCCCGGCTGACGACGGCATGGGCCCCCACCACGGCGCCGTGCCCGATGGTGACGCCGGACAGGATCATGCAGCCTGAGCCGAGCCAGACGTCGCTGCCGATGGTCACGTCGCCGCGCGAGGCATGATAATCGGCCGGCGCCTCCACCCCCGGCCAGAGTCCCCCCATGGCCGCGAAGGGATAGGTGGTCACCCAGTCGAGGCGGTGGCCGCCGCCGAGGAGGATCTCGACCCTGTCGGCGATGGAACAATACCGGCCGATCGTAAGGTGCCGCCCAGCTTCCGGGAACCGCACTTTCGGACGGCCATAGGAGTACGAGCCGATGGAGAAACCATGGGTTTTCACCATTTTGGCGAGGTGCAGGCGGGTTTCGTTGTGCGGGTTGCGCCCACTCCGCAAGCGGTGCAACAGAGTTTTCAATCAATGCATCCCGAAGACCGGCGGGAAAGCTCCGCGGCGCCGTCAGAGCCCGCGATGAAGGGAGTGAGGCTCATGGGCGACAACATGTCCGACGATCTCAAATCCGGAGCCCTCGTCTACCACCGCCTACCCCGGCCCGGAAAGCTCGAGATCCAGGCGACGAAGCCGTTGGGGAACCAGCGCGACCTGGCGCTGGCCTATTCCCCCGGCGTCGCCGCGGCCTGCATGGCGATCTACGACGACCCGCAGGAGGCCGCCACACTCACCATCCGCCAGAACCTCGTGGCGGTGCTTACCAACGGCACCGCCGTGCTCGGTCTCGGCAATATCGGCCCCCTCGCCTCGAAGCCGGTGATGGAGGGCAAGGCGGTCCTGTTCAAGAAGTTCGCCGGGATCGACGTGTTCGACATCGAGGTGGACCAGAACGACGTCGGCAAGCTGGTGGACGTGGTCTGCTCCCTGGAGCCGACCTTCGGCGGCATCAATCTCGAGGACATCAAGGCACCCGAGTGCTTCGAGGTCGAGGAGCAGTGCCGGGCTCGGATGAACATCCCGGTCTTCCACGACGACCAGCACGGCACCGCGATCATCGTGGCGGCGGCCGTCCTCAACGCCCTGGAATTCGCCGGCAAGCAGCTCTCCGACGTCCGCATCGTCACCTCGGGCGCGGGCGCCGCGGCGCTCGCCTGCCTCAACCTGCTGGTGTCGCTCGGCGCCAGGGTCGAGAACATCACCGTCACCGACATCAAGGGCGTGGTCTACAAGGGCCGCGCCGAACTGATGGACCGCTGGAAGGACGTCTACGCCAAGGAGACCGAGGCCCGGACGCTGGCCGAGGTCATTCCGGGCGCCGACGTGTTCATCGGCCTCTCGGCCGGCGGCGTCCTGAAGCCGGAATACCTGGAGAAGATGGCCGAGAAGCCGCTGATCATGGCGCTCGCCAACCCCTATCCGGAGATCATGCCGGATCTGGCGCAGGCGAAGCGCCCCGACGCGATGATCTGTACCGGGCGCTCGGATTTCCCGAACCAGGTCAACAACGTCCTGTGCTTCCCCTACATCTTCCGCGGTGCCCTCGATGTCGGCGCCACGTCTATCAACGAGGAGATGAAGAAGGCCGCCGTGAAGGCGATCGCCGCGCTGGCCCGCGAGACTCCGTCCGACGTGGTCGCCCGCGCTTATGGCGGCGAGGCCCGGCCCTTCGGCCCGCATTCGCTGATTCCGAGCCCTTTCGATCCGCGCCTGATCCTGCGGATCGCCCCCGCCGTGGCGCAGGCCGCGATGGATTCGGGCGTCGCCGGCCGGCCGCTGGAGAACATCCAGGCCTACGCCGACAGTCTCGACCGCTTCGTCCATCGCTCCGGTTTCATCATGAAGCCGATCTTCACCAAGGCGAAGGAGAATCCCAAGCGCGTCCTCTACGCGGAGGGTGAGGACGAGCGCGTGCTGCGTGCCGCCCAGGCCATCGTCGAGGATCATGTGGCCCGACCCATCCTGGTGGGGCGCCCGCGGGTGATCGAGACCCGGATCAAGCGCTTCGGCCTGTCGATCCGGCAGGGCACCGATTTCGACCTGATCGATCCCGAGGACGATCCGCGCTACCGCGACTATGTCGCGACCTATCTCGAAGTCGCCGGCCGTCGCGGGATCACGCCGGATGCCGCGCGCACTCTGGTGCGCACCAACAACACCGTGATCGGCGCCATCGCCGTGCGCCGGGGCGAGGCGGACGCACTGATCTGCGGACTCGAGGGCCGGTTCGAGACGCGCCTGCGGGTAATCCGCGACGTGATCGGCCTCGCGCCGGGCGTGCTCGATTTCGCCGCCATGAGCCTCATCGTCACCAAGGAGGGCGCCTACTTCCTCGCCGACACCCATGTCCGGCCCGATCCCAGCGCCGAGGAGATCGCCGACGTGGCGGTGGCCTGCGCCGGCCACGTGGCGCGCTTCGGCCTCACTCCCAAGATCGCCCTCCTCAGCCACTCGGATTTCGGCCAGTCCGATTCCCGCTCGGCCCAGAAGATGCGCGCGGCGCTGGGGCTGATCCAGGGTCGCCGGCCGGACCTCCAGGTGGATGGCGAGATGCAGGCCGACACCGCCCTGTCCGGCCTGATCCGCGACCGGGTGCTGCCGGGCTCGCCCCTCAAGGGCTCTGCCAACGTCCTGATCTTCCCCAATCTCGACGCGGCCAACATCGCCTTCCAGTTCTCCAAGGTCCTGGCCGACGCCCTGCCCGTGGGGCCGCTGCTGATCGGCCCGGCCCGGCCCGCCCACATCCTGTCGCCGTCGGTGACGGCACGCGGCATCGTCAACGTCACCGCCGCGGCGGTGGTGGAGGCGCAGGCGAGCGCCGTCGAGCCGACGATCGCGTCGGTCGAGCCGGGTCTGACGCCCCTCTCCGAATAGGAAGAACAGGCGGGACGTCGCTCGTCCTCCGCGGCCGATACCATGAAAAAAGGCCCCCGATTCCTCGGGGGCCTTTTTCGTTCGTGTGCCCGGAAGCGGTGGGATCGGACAAGGCGGTCGCCGTAGGCGGCCTGAGTCACGGCGCCGAATCGGCCGCCGAGGTGAGCAGGTAGACGATGACCAGGGTGGTGACGGCCCAGGAGACGAGGCCATGACAACCGCTGGTGCTGGCCAGCGGCTTGCCCGAGAGGCGCCCGGCGAGGAACCCGCTGGCGAGCGAGGCGACGATGCCGGAGACGACCCACCACAGGCCGGCGCCGGTGGACAGACTGGCGGCGGACGGGGTGTCGTTGCCGGCGGGATCCAGGGTCGACAAGCCGATGCCGAGGCCGATCATGTTGAGGATCATCTGCGCCACGAGGGCCGCCACGGCGCCGGCGAAGATCGCGCCCCAGGAGACCTGATTGTACAGGGCCGGGCGGGCGTCGAGGTCCGGTGGCGTTGCGACGACAGGCTTCAGAGCGGGGGATTGAGCCAAGGAGGAGATCCTGAAAACAGATGTGAAGGATGAGGATCACGCGCAAGGACACCGTCGCCCCGGCAGAATTTTGCGGGGAGCGTGAAGTCGTTCGTGTCTTCGATATCCAGGGACGCGTTCCAGCTTCCCCGACACGCTCGGGGAGGCTGGAAATCAGCGCCGGTCCACGTGCATCGTCGGGGAATGTTCGCTCCGCCCGACGGAAATCCATCCGCCCATCATCCCGTCGGTCCTCGCCTACCGGCGAGCGGATCGTGTCGGGATTTCCCTTGAGATCCGGCGCGTGAAAACTGGCCACTGGATTGCATACAGGATTCGGATCAAGGGCCGGTCGGGAGATTCCAATGTGCCGTGGTGACGATCCGAACTGCACCCATTTCGCCGAGCATCGCCGCCGTTTCCTCGGCGACCTCGCGCCCGAGCGGCGGGCCTTCCTCAAGAGCGGCTTCGTCGCCACCGGGGGCGCGGCGGCGATGGCGGCCGGCGGCCTGTCCCTCGTCGGCCCCGCGCTGGCGCAGACGAGCGCCAAGGGCATCCGGCAGACGGCGCATTATCATCTGCCGGCCACCGCCGAGACCGTCCATTGGGGCTATTTCTCGAAACTGCTGAAGCCCCAGGTCGAGATCGCGTCCGGCGACTACGTCACCATCGAGACCCTGACCCACCACGCCAACGACGATGCCGAGCGCATGGTGACGGGCGATCCCGGCGCCGAGAGCGTGTTCCTCTGGACCAAGGACAAGAAGGGTGTGGCCCGCCGCGGCGCCGGGCCGGAGACCGGCCCCCTCGGACCGGGCGGGGGGCTCGGCGTCCACATCTGTACCGGCCCGGTGGCGATCCGCGGCGCGGAGCCCGGCGACGTGCTGGAGGTGCGCATCCTCGATGTGGCGCCCCGCCCCTGCGCCAACCCCGCCTTCAAGGGCCGCAGCTTCGGCAGCAACGCCGCCGCCTGGTGGGGCTACCACTACAAGGACATGATCACCGGCGACCGGGCGCGCGAGGTCATCACCATCTATGAAGTCGATGCGAGCGGCGCCCGCGACTGGGCGAAGGCGGTGTACAATTTCCGCTGGCCGGGGGTCACCGATCCGTTCGGCGTGGCGCATCCCACCATCGATTATCCGGGCATTCCCGTCGACCACACCAAGACGCAGCGCAATTTCGACGTGCTCAAGGGGGTGCGCGTGCCGATCCGCCCGCATTTCGGCACCATGGGCCTCGCGCCCAAGGAGGCCGACATGGTGAACTCGATTCCCCCGAGTTACACCGGCGGCAACATCGACAACTGGCGCATCGGCAAGGGCGCGACGATGTACTATCCCGTCGCGGTGCCGGGCGCCCTGTTCTCGGTGGGCGATCCGCATGCCAGCCAGGGCGATTCCGAACTCTGCGGCACCGCCATCGAGTGCTCGCTCACCGGCACCTTCCAGTTCGTCCTGCACAAGAAGGCGGATCTCGCCGGCACGGCCCTTGAGACCCTCGATTTCCCGATGATCGAGACGTCCGAGGATTGGGTGCTCTCGGGCTTCAGCTACCCGAACTACCTCGCCGATCTCGGCCCCGACGCGCAGAACGAGATCTTCTCCAAATCCTCCATCGACCTCGCCATGCGCGATGCTTTCCGCAAGATGCGGTCCTTCCTGATGCAGGCGAAGGGGCTGACGGAGGACGAGGCGATCTCGCTGATGTCCATCGCCGTCGATTTCGGCATTACCCAGGTGGTGGACGGCAATTGGGGCGTCCACGCCATCGTCAAGAAAGCGATCTTCGCGGACAGGCCGGCGTGACGCGCCGCGTCGTCGATCAGCCGATGAGGTGCCGTCGCAGCATGAAGAGATAGAAGACCTCGGCGGCGATCAGGATGGCTCCGACCGTCGCCATGTTTCGGGCGACAGCGGACCCGTCGTCGCCGGGGCCATGGCTGACGGCCACCGTCGCCATGACGATCAGGCCGATCGCCGGGATGAATCCGAGCGCGATCCATGTGGGCGCGTACCATGTCGGCTGCCCGTTCAGGCCCCATTGCATCGGAAGCCGGTCGAGATCACCCACCCAAGAGCCCGCAAGGGCCGACAGGCATGAAAGAATGACGAGAGTCAGGACGGCGAAGACGTAGACGGTCGGCATCGACAATCCTCCGAACGGCCGAGGCTATGACCCCGCGACGCTATCAGGCGGTATCGATCCGCCCTTCCAGACCCAGCACCCGGCCGAGGCCGCGGACGCGGTTGAGGAGGCGATCGCCCGGCAGCGCGGCCAAATTCGAAGGCAGGGTCAGGGTCACCCGTCGATCCGCGACGAGGAGGGGCATGCGGGCCAGCGCCCCCTCCATTCCCGCCGAGATCGGGAAGGCGACACGCAGGAGGGCGCCGAGGAGGCGGGCCCGTTCGAACAGGCGCGGCCCGGCGAGACTGCGCAGCATCGGACTGGCCTTGTCCGCCGCGACGCCCTCGTGGCGGAAATAGACCGCCAGGGCGAGATAGGCCCGTCCGGGGTGGTCGATCCCGACGAAGGCGGCATGCGTGATGACGTTGATGCTCTGTTCACCCCGGTAATCGGGATGCGCGCGCCAGCCGATATCCGAGAGGAGACAGGCGGCGTGCCGCAGGCGGCGCTCGTCGGCCGTCTCCGGCCCGTCGAGGGTGGCGACGAACCGGTCGGTCCAGGCGATGAGGTCGCTGCCGTGGCCCGGTGAGCGGGCGCGGAGTCGGTTCAGTTCCGCCGCCGCCGCGAGGAGCGGGTCGGTGAGGCGGGTGTCGCGGTCGAGCTGCTCGTAGAGCAGCCCCTCGCGCACCCCGGAGGCCGAGATGGCGAGCTCGCGGGGGCGGCCGACGCGGATGATCTCCTCCAGCACCACGGCGCCATAGGCGAGGAGGGGCCGGCGCGCCTCCGAGACGGCCTCCACGTCCTGCAGCAGGGCGGCGTCGGTGCGCTCCACCACTTCGAGGAAGCTGAGTTCGTCGGAAGGCTCGATGCTGTAGCCGTGCATGACGTGGAGCGGGTAGCCCCGCGCGGCCTGATGCAGGCGGGCGAGCGCCCGCCAGGTGCCGCCCACCGCGTAGAAGCTGCGCCCGCGCAGGGTCTCCAACTGGGGGGCTGCCTTCGCGAGGTTCTCGCGGGCGATCTTGAGGGCCTTCTTCACCGACCCGCCGGAGAGATCCTGAAGGGCGAGACCGCCGAGCGGCATCGTCACCCCCTGCCCCACCGTGGCGCCGCGCACGTCCACCAGTTCGAGGGAGCCGCCGCCGAGATCGCCGACGACCCCATCCGGCGTATGGAAACCGGAGATCACACCGAGGGCGGAGAGCTCCGCTTCCCGCCGCCCCGACAGGAGCTCGATCCGGTGGCCGCAGGCGGCCTCCGCCGCGGCGAGGAATTCCGGGCCGTTCTGCGCGTCGCGCGCGGCGGCCGTGGCCAGCACGAAGACGCGGCCGACGCGCATGGTCTCGCAGAGGATGCGGAAGCGCGCCAACGCGCTGAGGGCGCGCCGAACCGCCTCCTCGTTGAGCCGGCCCGTGCTGAACACGTTACGGCCGAGGCCACACAGGACCTTCTCGTTGTAGAGCGGCGTCGGCGCGCGGTTCAGGCCGTCATAGGCCACGAGCCGCACGGAATTCGACCCGATGTCGATGATCGCTACCGGTTCCACGCGATCTTGCACGCCGGGATCCCCCTGAGTCGTGAAGCCCGTACCTGTCATGCCGTCACGAGGAAGTCCCACGACCAGCTCCTGCCGGTATCGCCCGCTCAAGGACGCTGGGCTCTACGGCTCAGCGCGCGCGGACTCGACTTCTTCGAGGACTTGCCCCGGCCGGACAGGCTCGGGTTCGTCATGAAGTACTTATGCGCGTTGAACGGCTCCTCGCCCTCGGAGGGCTGGACACGTTCACTCGCTCCAGACGCCAGTACACGCCAGCTCTGCTGGTTGTCGAGGAGATTGGCGAGCATGATCTGGTCCAGCACCTGCTGATGCACCGTTTGGTTAGTGATCGGCAACAGCGCCTCCACGCGCCGTTCGAGGTTGCGGGTCATCAGGTCGGCCGACGAGATCGACACCGTCGCCTTCGGGTGCGGAAGGCCGAACCCGTTGCCGAAGGCGTAGATCCGCTCGTGTTCGAGGAAGCGCCCGACGATGGATTTCACCCGGATCGTATCCGATAGGCCGGGAATGCCGGGCCGGAGGCAGCAGATGCCGCGCACGATGCAATCGATCTGCACCCCAGCCTGGGACGCGTCGTAGAGCGCGTCGATGATCTGCCCGTCCACCAGGGAGTTGCACTTGATCCAGATCGCCGCCGGCCGCCCGGCTTTGGCATGGGCCACTTCCGCCGCGATGTTTTCCAGGAGCCGGGGCTTGAGGGTCAGCGGCGAGACCGCCATGCGCTCGAGTTCGGCCGGTTCGGCATAGCCGGTGATGTAGTTGAACATGCGGCTGACGTCGCGGGCCACCGCCGGGTCGGCGGTGAAGAACGACAGGTCGGTGTAAACCCGCGCCGTGATCGGGTGATAGTTGCCGGTGCCCACATGGCAGTAGCTCACGAGCTTGTCGCCCTCGCGCCGCACCACCATCGACAGCTTGGCGTGGGTCTTCAGCTCGATGAAGCCGAACACCACCTGCGCGCCGGCCTTCTCCAGGTCGCGGGCCCAGCGGATATTGGCCTCCTCGTCGAAGCGCGCCTTCAGCTCCACCAGCGCCGTCACGGACTTGCCGAGTTCGGCAGCCTCCGCCAGCGCCGCCACGATCGGCGAGTTCGAGGAGGTGCGGTAGAGCGTCTGCTTGATCGCCACCACGTTGGGGTCGCGGGCGGCCTGGGCCAGGAACTGCACCACCGCGTCGAAGGATTCGTAGGGGTGGTGGACGATGAAGTCCTTCTGCCGGATGGCGGCGAAGACGTCGCCGCCGCTCTCGCGGATGCGCTCGGGGAAGCGCGGGTTGTACGACTTGAACTTCAGGTCCGGCCGGTCGATCCCCACGATCTGCGACAATTCGTTGAGGGCGAGCATGCCCTCGACCACGAAGATCGCGTCGTAGCCGATCTCGAGTTCGTCGGCGACGAAGGCGCGCAGATCCTCCGGCATTCCCGCCTCGACTTCGAGCCTGATGACGACGCCGCGGCGGCGCTGCTTCAGGGCGCTCTCGAAATGCAGGACGAGGTCTTCGGCCTCCTCCTCGATCTCGAGGTCGGAATCGCGGATCACCCGGAACGCCCCCTGCCCTTTCACGAAGTAGCCCGGGAACAGGCGGCCGGTGAACAGGACGATGACCTGCTCGATGGCGATGAAGCGGGCGGTGGATTCCCCCGCGACCTCCGGCAGGCGCACGAAGCGGTCCAGGACGGCGGGCAGCCGGATCAGGGCGCGCAGGGTCCGCCCGTCGCGGGGGCGCACCATCATCAGGGCGATGCTGGAGCCGAGGTTCGACAGGAACGGAAACGGATGGGCCGGGTCGATGGCGAGCGGCGTCAGCACCGGGAAGACGTGGCTGAGGAAGTACTCCTCGAGCCAGGCCTTGTGATCGGGGGTGAGGTTGCCGGGCTCCACGAGGTCGACGCCGACACCGTGGAGGTCGTCACGCAACTCGCGCCAGCGCCGCTGCTGGTCGAGGGCGAGGCGGGAGACTTCGGAACCGATCCGGGTGAGCTGCTCGGACGGGCTGAGCCCGTCCTGCGACGGCTGGATCAGGCCGGCGCGGACCTGGTCGTGCAGGCCCGCCACGCGGACCATGAAGAACTCGTCGAGGTTGTTGGCCGAGATCGATAGGAAGCGCAGCTGCTCCAGCAGCGGATGGCTGGCGTTGGAGGCCTCTTCCAGCACCCGGCGGTTGAACTGCAGCCAGGACAGTTCCCGGTTCACGAAGCGCTCGGGCGAATGGCGCAGGGCGCGGCCGGCGGCGAGCACGGTCTCCCGCGCCACGGGTTCGACTGTCGCTCGTTCTGTCGCCGTGTCGGCCATGATCGTCTCCGCCAGAATCGAGCCCGATTCCGTCTGTGCCTCGGGGGCCTCGTCGAACGAGGCCGATTCTGCCGGGAGAGGCGCTCCGGGGCCGGGCTTCGTCGTCCGTGTCCGAACGGTCGCGGGGCGAACCGGACCGGCCTCCGCCGGCC
>NZ_VRVC01000229.1:0-3461 GCF_008040005.1 Methylobacterium sp. WL19 | reverse complement strand
CCCGCCACCCCCACCGGCCGGCCCGAGCCCAAGCTCGACCAGCCTCCGCCCCTGCCGCGCGACAGGCATCTCGGCTGGGCCGTGGTCGGCCTCGGCGATTTCGCCCAGGCCCAGATCCTGCCCGCCTTCCAGCGGGCACGGCGCTCCAGGGCCGTCGCCCTCGTCTCCGGCAACCCGGAGAAGGCGAAGTCCGTCGCCGCCCGCTACGGGATCGGACCGGGCGGCCTCTACGATTACGCCTCGATGGGGAAGATAGCCGACAACGCGGACATCGCCGCCGTCTACATCATCACGCCGAACTCCACCCATGCCGACCTGACCATCAAGGCCCTGGAGGCGGGCAAGCACGTTCTCTGCGAGAAGCCGATGGCGACGAATTCCGCCGAGTGCCGTCGGATGATCGACGCCGCCAAGGCCGCCGACCGCCGCCTGATGATCGCCTACCGGGTGCATTGGGAGCCGCACAACCTGCGCGCCAAGGCGATGATGGATGCGGGCGAGCTCGGCGAGGTGCGCTTCGCCTCCTCCGACCATCACCGCCCCCTCGAGCCGGGAAAGCCCCGCGACCAGTGGCGTATGCTGAAGGCCGTGGCCGGCGGCGGGTCGCTCGTGGATATCGGCATCTACGGCCTCAATGGCATCCAATGGTTCTTCGGCGAGAGCCCGTCCTCGGTCTCCGCGTCGATGCATGCGCCTGCCGGCGATCCGCGCTTCGCCGAGGTGGAGGACGTGTTCACGGCCCAGCTCGTCTTCCCCTCGGGCCGGCACGCCACGGTCTCGTCGGGCTACAGCGCCGACAAGAAGCGGATCGACCTGTGGGGCGACAAGGCGGTCGCCACCCTCGATCCCGGCACCGCCTACCAGGGCAACCGCCTCGTGGTCGGCAATGCCAGACGCGCGGACGAGATCCTGACGGCGGAGGGCGACGCGGTGCAGTTCACAGGCGAGATCGACCACCTTTCGCAGGTCATCGCGGAGGGCGGTGAGCTGCGCACGCCCGGCGAGATGGGCCTGCGCGACGTCCGCCTGATCGAGGCGCTCTACCAGGCGGCGGCGACGCGCCGATGGGTCGATCTCAACCCGGACATGACGATGCGGCCGGGCACGCCCTGACGGCGGCGATCGGGTTTAACGCATCTCGGCATGCAGGCAGACAGCGTCCCTCTCCCCCTTGTGGGGCGAGGCTAGGAGTGGGGGTGGCGCCGCTGGCCTCCGCCGGCTGAGGGTCGCCCAACCACCCCCACCTCCAACTCCTCCCCACAAGGGGGAGGAGGGTGGGGCCGCGCTCCCTTCCGGAAACGGACAACTCGAAAAATCGGTCTTGCGTGTGGGTCGTGGCGATTCCGGCGGAGGGCGCACAGGAACGAATCGGGTACCATGGACACGTATGTCATCACGCTCGGCGGCTTTGGGGCTCTGGTGCTCCTCACCGCCTGGCTGCCGATGGTGCTTCGGCAATTGCCGCTGTCACTGCCAATCTGCTGCGTCGCGATCGGGGCCGGCCTGTCGCTGATCCCGGGGATCGGCGAGTTCTCCCCCCGGCCGGAGCATCACCTGCGCCTCATCGAGAAGGTCAGCGAGTTCGTCGTCATCATCTCGCTGATGGGGGCCGGGCTGAAGCTCGACCGCCGGGTCGGCTGGAAAAGCTGGATGGTGACGTGGCGCCTCCTCGCCATCGCCATGCCCCTGACGATCCTCGCCCTCGGATTCCTGGCCTCGCATCTCCTCGGCCTCGGCATCGCCGCGTCCCTGCTCATCGCCGCCGCCCTGGCGCCCACCGACCCGGTCCTCGCCTCCGACGTCCAGGTCGGCCCGCCGTCGGAGGGGGAGGAAGACGAGATGCGCTTCGGCCTCACCTCCGAGGCCGGGCTGAACGACGGGCTCGCCTTTCCCTTCGTCAACCTCGCCATCGCGTTCGCCGCCTCCTCCGGCCTGAATGCCGCCGGGTGGACCGAATGGGTCGGCCTCTCGCTGGTCTGGAAGATCCTGGCGGGGGTGGCCCTGGGCGCCGCCATCGGGCGGGGCTTCGGCTGGCTGACCTTCCACCTGCCGAACCGCGCCCGCCTGTCGCGCACCGGCGACGGCTTCGTGGCTCTCGGCATCACCTGCCTCACCTATGCCGCCGTGGAGGCGGTGCACGGCTATGGCTTCATCGGCGTCTTCGTCGCGGCCCTGGCCATGCGCTGGTCCGACCAGGGCCACGATTACCATCACGCCCTCCACGGGTCTGCGGAGGCGTTCGAGCGGTTGGCGATGATGATCCTCCTCGTCGGCTTCGGCCTCGCCCTCGGCGGCGGGCTCCTGCGCGACCTCACCTGGGCGGGGGCCGCCTTCGCGTGTCTCGTCATCTTCGTGGTGCGCCCGCTCTGCGGCTGGGTCAGCCTCGTCGGGCACGACCAGCCCTTCGCCGAGCGGGCGGTGATCAGCGTCTTCGGGATCAGGGGGCTCGGCACGATCTACTATCTCGCCTTCGCCCTCGGGCATGCGCGGTTCGAGGGGGCGGGCCTGTTGTGGAGCACGGCGGGGTTGACGATCCTCCTCTCCATCGTCCTGCACGGGGTCAGCGTCTCGCCGGTGCTGGGCTTTCTCGACCGCCGCAGCGGGCGCGATACCGAGAGCGCCCAGCTCGACCTGCCGCTGGCCTCACGCCGCGCCGAATGAAGCCGGGGAACGGGGCCTGTCGCCCGAGCGACATCGGTGCTCGTATTGGCCGGATACCCTGCAAATTTTCCTCCGCCCGACCAAAAACAAAGCCCAAGTTTTTCATGGCATTTGCTAAATCCCGCCATTGGGAGTACATGACGGTGATCGAAGCGTGATCAGATTTTCATTTGCTGAAGCCAAACGGCTTTTGCTGAACGAGAGTCGGGCGCGAATCGAGACAACGGAGAAGGCCTGACATCTTCGTCCGGACCTCCGAACTATGATGCCCGCAAGGGCGAAGGATTATGATGGCTGTCGGTACTGTTAAGTGGTTCAACGAGCAAAAGGGCTTCGGCTTCATCCAGCCGGATAACGGCGGCAACGACGTGTTCGTGCACATCTCCGCCGTCGAGCGCGCCGGTATGCGCGGTCTCGCCGAAGGCCAGAAGGTCTCCTACGAAATGGAAACCGACAAGCGTAGCGGCAAGCAGTCCGCCGGCAGCCTCCAGGCCGCCTGAGCCACGTGCCGCATGAGCCATGCCGGGTTCCCTGAGAATCCGACAATGGTTACGGAGCCGCTCTTCATTGAAGAGCGGCTTCCTGCGTTTTCGATGACGTCTTTTTCCTATGCGGCCTTGCCCCGCCGCATTCCAAACCAGGATTCTGTGTGAGCCAATTCAACGAAAACTCCATGACCGACCGCCTCAAGGCTTCGCAGGAAGCCCGTCAGGCCGCGCTGGCGCGTTTCCGCGACCGCCCGGCCGCAGACGATCCGACGGTGGTCGCCCGCAAGGCCGAGCGTGAGGCCATCGCCCGCG
>NZ_VRVC01000228.1:0-3504 GCF_008040005.1 Methylobacterium sp. WL19 | reverse complement strand
GCCCGCAACCTTCTGACGACAGGGAACTCCCATGACGAAGACAGCCCTCCCCGCGATCCTGGCCGCGATCCTGGTTCTGCCCCTCGCCTCACCGGTTCTCGCGGCCGGCGAGCACCGCCACGACGACGGCACCGTCCATTCCGACAGCCATGACCACGGCCCGAAGCCCGCCGCGAAGGGCAAGGCCGCCGACACGCCGGCGACCCGCGCCTTCAAGGAGGCGGCCATGCGCATGCACGGCGACATGGAGATCCGCTATTCCGGCGACGTCGACCGCGATTTCGCTGCCGGCATGATCCCGCACCACAAGGGCGCCCTGGCCATGGCCAAGGTCGCGCTTCAGTATTCGAAGGATCCGGAGGTCCGCACCCTGGCCGAGGCCATCGTCAAGGCCCAGGAAGCCGAGATCGCCCAGATGGAGGCGATCCTGAAGCGGACCGATCCCGCCAAGAAGTGAGGCTTCCACCTCGCCCCTGAACACTATCGCTCAGGGGCGGCTCGGCTTCCCGCCTCGATACAGGCCGGACCGGCCGCCATGTCGGCGGCGTGAGACCTAGACGACGAGGACATCCGCGAAGGTCAGAAGCACTGTCGTATCGATGACGGCGAAGGTGCGGGCGGTGCCCGCGCCGCTCCCATCGGCATCGTAGGAGAGCGTGCCGGTCGTGGCGTCGTAGAGAACCCGGTCATCCGCATCGGTCGACCCCGACGAGAGGTCCTTGAACGCGTCCTCCGCGAGGGCGCCGGCGCGAAGGGCCGTGAAGACCTTGCTCGAGAGCGTGACGACATCCTCGGCGATGGAGAAGTCGCGGATGTGATCCGTGTTGCCGGTTCCGGGCCACGTGCGGAACAGGAAGGTATCCGCCCCCTCCCCGCCGGTGAGGACGTCGTTTCCGGCCCCGCCCGTCAGCATGTTGGCGGCGCCGTTGCCGGTGATCGTATTGGCGACGGCGTTGCCGATGCCATCGACTGCGTTCGAGCCGAAGAGCCTCAGAGCTTCGAGATTCGTGCCGAGGCGGTGGCTGGCCGAACTCAGCACGTGGTCCGTACCGCTCCTGGCCGCCTCCTCGATCGTGTCGCGGCCGTCCGTGACATAGGTGTCGTTCCCGAGCCCACCGCTCATACGGTCGGCCCCCCGTCCGCCGTCCAGCCGGTTGGCGCCGTCGTTGCCGATGAGGATGTCGTCGCCCGCCCCGCCCTTCGCCTTCTCGATGGAGACGCCGTTGGCGATGGTCACGCCGCCGGTGAGGGGTTCCGACGTGGAGAGCCAGCCGCCCCCGCCGATCTCGGCTTTCAGGGTGGCGGCGCGCAGGTCGATCTTGGCCGCGCTCGATCCCTCATAGACGATCGTATCGGAGCCGCCCGTATCCCAGATCGTGGTGTAGCCGCGGTTGGCATCGACATCGTCGCTGAAGCGATAGACGTCGTTGCCGGTGTTGTGGGCGCGGGCTCCGTAGAGATGCTGCAGGGCCGCGATGTCGATGGCACCGAAGGAGCCCGGCTGGGCGTTGAGCGCGGTGTTCTCGTCGTGCTCGGGTGTGAACGGGTTGTCCTCGCCCCAGAACGGGAAGGTGTAGCCCATCACCGTGTAGATCTGGGAATTGAGGTTGCCGGTGCCGAAATCGCCCGGCTCGACGACGCCCGGCAGCTTGCCGTTCTCCCCGTCATGGGGGTGGCCGAGCCCCAGGCTGTGGCCGATTTCGTGGATCCAGGTTTCGGAATAGGTGCCGAGGCGGACCACGTCCGCGGCCCCTTTCACGCTCGTCGGGTCGATGCCCACCGCCGTTTCCAGCGAGGTGGTGCCCTGGGCGGGCGTGCCGGATTCGCCGCCTCCGCCGACATCGAGCCGCTGGATCAACTGGGCCCGCGCCACGCTGCCTTCGACGAAATCGACATTCGCGACGCTGCTGACGGTGTCGTAGATCTCCCTGTAGAACGCCTTCCAGTCGCCCTCGGAGAAATCGTCGATCCCGTTCGCATCGATGTCCTGCGCCTTGAACCCGTAGGTCAGGGTCGCGGCGTTCCAGGCGCCGCCGAGGATGAGGCTGTCCACGACGGCGTTCCCCGTCACGCCGACGGGTTTGAAGAGGTCGGCCATCGATTGATCTGTCCCTTGGGGAAAAGCTTCTGGAAGCTTGGCCGTTCGAGCCGGCCGGGGCAGTCCCTAACCACGATGCCGCGTCATAAACAATTGACGGTCCCACACCTCCGCGGCGAACCGTGCCAAGTGAAAGCGGTATGCTTCATCGGGTTCGGGAGGGAACCGGCCTCACCGCGCTAAATCCGTGCTCGTCCGCTCGCACAGGCGCTCAGCCAGCCGAGCCCATCCTCGGTTCGGCCACGCGGATTGTACTCGCACCCGACCGAGCCCGAATATCCGAGCCGGTCGAGTTCGGCGAAGACGAAGGCGTCGTTCACCTCCCCCGTGCCGGGCTCGTGGCGCGCCGGTACGCTCGCGACCTGGACATGGCCGATCAGCGGCAGGAGTCGGGTCAGCCGCGTGGTGACGTCTCCGTGCAGGATCTGGCAGTGGAAGATGTCGAACTGGAGCTTGAGGTTGGCGAGACCCTCCGCGCGCAGCTCCGCCACGAGATCGGCGGCGGCATCGACATCGTCGAGGAAATAGCCCGGCATGGAGCGGCGGTTGATGGGCTCGATCAGGAGGTCGATGCCATGCTCGGCAAGGCGCCCGGCGGCGTGGCGCAGGGACCGGCGATAAGCTTGCCCGGCGCGGCTGTCGCGCCCGTCGGCCAGGCCCGCCATCATGTGCAGGCGCGGGCAGCCGGTCGCCAGCGCATAGGCGAGCGCCGTCTCGACCCCGGCGGTGGTCTCATCGAAGCGGTCTGGCAGAGCGGCGAGACCGCGCTCACCGGCCATCCAATCGCCGGGCGGCATGTTGAACAGGACGAGGTCGAGCCCGTGCGCGGCGAGGCGCGCGGCGATCGCATCCGGCGAATGCTCGTAGGGGAACAGGAACTCCACCGACGTGAACCCGGCACGGGACGCGGCCTCGAACCGATCGAGGAAGGCGAGCTCCGTGAAGAGCAGCGTCAGGTTGGCGGCAAAGCGCGGCATGGGAGGGCTCCATGGTGGCGGGGTCCCATCCGGGCCATCCTCAATCGCGGATCAGCTTGCCCGTATAGACGACGGGGCCGGTGGGCAGGCCGGTGGCCGAGCCGTTCGGCGGCTCCACCGAGACGGCGAAGACACCCTCGCCGCGCCGCGCGGCCTCGGACCCGGCGGGCAGAGCCAGGCGTGCGGCGTCCTTGCCGATCAGCCCGAGGGATTTCGGCGTCTTGTCGGCTCCCACATACCACAATTCGAGGCTGCGTCCCGCCGGCGCCTCGGCGCCCACCGGGCGTACCCGCGCGGTTCCCGCCGCCGTATCGATGCTGACGATGAGGGCCGGCGCCTCGCCGCCGCTGCTGACCACGGCGACGTAGCGTGTCTCGCCCTCCACGCCGGGACGGGGGCCGACGGCGATGAACAGGGCCAGCCCGGCGG
>NZ_VRVC01000227.1:0-3629 GCF_008040005.1 Methylobacterium sp. WL19 | reverse complement strand
CCGTGACCCTGGCCGCCGGGGACGGCGATCTGGCCGGCCGCCTCGCCGCCGCCCTGTCCGGCCCGGCTCTGCGCGTCTATCACACCGACGACGTGCGCGGCGTCGAGATCGGGGGGGCGGGCAAGAACGTCCTCGCCATCGCCTCCGGCATCGTCGCGGGGCGCGGCCTCGGCGAGAGCGCCCGCGCCGCCCTCATCGCGCGGGCCTTCGCCGAGCTCATGCGCTTCGCCCGCGCCTATGGCGGACGGCCGGAGACGCTGATGGGCCTGTCCGGTCTCGGCGACCTCGTATTGACCGCCTCCTCGCCGCAATCGCGCAACTTCGCCTTCGGTCAACGCCTCGGCGCCGGGGCCACCCCGGAGGAAGCCTCCGGCGGCAAGCTCGCGGAAGGCGCCTTCACCGCCGCCGCCCTCATCGCCCTGGCGCGCCGCAACGCGGTGGAGATGCCGGTGGCCGAGGCCGTGGCCGCCATCGTCTCCGGGGAAGCGAGCGTCGACGCCGTGGTGGCGGGCCTCCTCGCCCGCCCCCTCAAGCGGGAAGCCGAATGAGCACGGGGCCGATCCACGCTTACCTTGCCGGTCTCGGGCGCGACGGCGCGCGTCGCAGCCTCGCCGACATCCTCGCCTTCGACGATGCGCGGATTGAGGGCGTCCACGACTACATCCAATGGTGCTTTCCCCTGGCCGAGGCCAGCCGCGCGGTGCCGGGCGCCCCGGTGCTCGGGCGCGACGAAGCCGAGGCGATCCGCGCCGACGAGGCCGCGCGAGAAGGCCTGCGCTCGGCGCTGGCGCGGATGCGGCTCTTCTATACCCGCACCGACGGCTGGCTGCGCCCCTACGACCACAACCACCTGCGCATCACCCGGATCCTCACCGCGATCCGCCCCCTCCTCGGTCCGGACGAGGCGGAGGCGTTCCACGCCTTCGTGACCGCGCGCAACGCACAAGCCGGCTCGCCCATCAACCAGGACAGCCTGCGCTACTGGGGATCGGCCCTCTGCGACGCCTGACGGCCACGCTTTCCCGCGCTAAGGAGGCGCGACGATCGAAAAGGCGACCGATGGCGTACTGGCTCTACAAATCCGAACCCAAGACCTGGTCCTGGGACCAGCAGGTCGAGGCGGGGGAGCACGGCACGCCCTGGAACGGGGTGCGCAACCACGTGGCCAAGCTCAACCTCATGGCGATGCAGGTGGGCGAGCGCGGGTTCTTCTACCATTCCAACGAGGGCAAGGCGGTGGTGGGGGTCGTCGAGGTGATCCGCCCCTATTACCCGGACGACACCGACCCGACCGGCCGGTTCGGCATGGTCGACCTGCGGGCCGTCGAGCCTCTGGCGCGTCCGGTGACCCTGGAGGCGATCAAGGCCGAGCCCCGCCTGAAGGCGATGGTGCTCGCCAACAATTCCCGCCTGTCGGTGCAGCCGGTGACGGAGGAGGAATGGAGGATCGTGCGGGAGATGGGTGGGCTGGGCTGACCATCCGGCACCCGCGCCGTCACGACGGCGACGCGGTTCAGCCCTGCCGCTGCGCCTGGGTCACCGCCACGTGGATGAGTTCGGCCAGCGTCCGCACGCCGAGCTTCTGGCGCATCTGCGAGCAGGCGTTGGTGACGGTCTTGTAGCTCACCGACAGGTCGCTCGCGATGGCGCCGTAGGACTTGCCCTGGGCGAGGCGGGTGAGGATCTGCTGCTCGCGCGGGGTCAACTGGCTTTCGGGCGTGCGGCGCGGATCGGTGCGCAGCATGGCGACCTCGGTGGCCAGACGCCGGTCGAGATAGACCTGGCCGGAACGGACCTTCTCGAACGCCTCGAACAATTCCACCGAGGCGTGGTCCTTCAGCACGTAGCCCAGCGCCCCGGCCTCCAGAGCCCGCGAGACGATCACCGGGTCGTTGTGCATGCTGAAGACGAGGATGCGGATGCCGGGCGAGGCGCTGCGCATCCGGCGGATGAGATCGAGACCCGCGAGCCCGCTGCCCTGGAAGGTCAGGTCGCAGATCACCATCGAGGGGCGCAGGCGGAAGAACAGGCGATAGCCGGCCACTGTGCTGGTGGCCTCGGCGATCCGCTCGATTCCGGCGTCTTCGAGGACGCGGCGGCAGCCCTGGAGGACGATCGGATGATCGTCGATCACGAGGACGGGCGCCTGGGTCGATGTCGGTGTGAACGCGTTCATGCGGGAACGATCGGGCTCGTGTCCTCGGCCCGCTCGGGATCGAGCGGTATCGCTATCCGGACAACCGTCCCCGGCGCCGCATTGTCAAGCCGAAATGTGCCGCTGAGCGCTTCCACGCGCTCCCGCATCCCCGATAAACCCATTCCGCCGCGAAACCCGCCATCGAGGCTGGCGGATGGGGTGCCGTGGTCGGCGGGCAGGCCGGTGCCGTCGTCGCGGATGACGAGGCGCAGTTCGTCGGCGACCGCGCGCTCGCTCGCCTCCACCGTCACGGTGCGGGCCGCGCCATGGCGCACGGCGTTGGTCATGCTCTCCTGGATGCAGCGGAACACCGTGAGATCGATGAGGTCGCCGTAGCCGCGGGCGAGATCGGTGAACGTCCCCGAGAACGTCGTCCCCGGATGGCGGCTGCGGAAGTTGCGCAGGAGCAGCTGCAGGCACTCGGCGAGCGGCACCTGCCCGAGGGCGTGCGGGCGCAGGCGGTTGAGGAGGTCGCGGTTGAGGCCCTGGACCTGACCGACGATGGTGCTGATCTCCTCGGCGCGGGCGGCGAGCTTGCTGCGGTCGGGCTCGGTGGCGCCCTGCGCCATCCGCGTCACCGAGGCGGCGTTCGCCTCCAGGGCGAAGAGGCAGGGGCCGAACTCGTCGTGGAGCTCCAGGGCCGTGCGGCGCCGCTCGTCGTCCTGGGCGGTGAGAAGCTGCCGGTTGAGGCGGCCGTTCGCGGCGCGGGCCTCGGCGAGCGCCCCGGCCACGCTGTTGAAGCGCTCGGCGATGACGGCGAGTTCCCGCGAGGCCGGCGGGTCGAGCCGCGCGGTGTAATCGTGCCGCTCCAGTTGGGTCAGCCCGTCGGCGAGCTGGGTCAGGGGGGCGAGGACCCGGCCGAAGGCGATGTAGAGGGCGCCGAGCAGGCCGAGATTGAGGCACAGGCTCGCCAGCGAGAGGGAGACGGTATAGCCCCAGACCTCGTCGATCTCGTCGAGGGGCTCCGTGGTGATGAGGGCGGTGCCGATCCGATGCTCCTGCGCCACGATGGGCAGGTCGTCCCGCTGCGGCGTCGGGGCGATCAGCTCGGCGAACCAGCGCGGCGCCAGATGGGTCTCGCGGCGGGGGCGGGGATTGGCGAGGGCCACCTTGCGGCCCTCCGCATCGAAGACCGCGACCCGGACGTGGCGAAGCCCCTGGACGCGCAGTTCCAGGGTCTGGAGCAGGCGCGCGGGCGAATCGGACTGGGCGAGACCGATCGTATCGGAGACGATCAGCTCGATATTGGCCAAAGCCGCCTTCATCTCCACCTCCACCGCCGAGCGGGCGTTCACCACGATCAGGCTGAAGGAGACGAGGGCGGCCAGGAGGTCGATGGCGAGGACGAGGACGACGAGGCGTGCCCGCGTCGGCAGGGCGGCCCAGGTCGGGCGTCGCGAGGCGCCACTCGCGGTTTCCACGGGGGGAGGGC
>NZ_VRVC01000226.1:0-3629 GCF_008040005.1 Methylobacterium sp. WL19 | reverse complement strand
GCCCAGGCGGCCAGGATCTCGCCGAGGCGCTCGGCGGCGCCGGCCGCCTGGGCGAGTTCGCCGTAGACCTCGGAGAGCTGGCCCAGCGCGCTGGCGCCGAACACCGCGTAGAGCACGAATTGCGAGAGCTGGCCCGCCGTCATCGTGCCGGCCAGCACCCCTTGCGCGCCGTACCACATCACCCCGACGACGCTGGCCGAGATCAGGAAGATCGCCACCCCGGTGAGGAGGGCGCGGGCCTGCACCGAATTGCGCGCGGCGGAATACGCATGCTCGGAGGCCTGCCCGAAATGCTCCGCCGTGGCGCGTCCCATGCCGAAGGCCTGCATGGTGCGAATCGCCCCGATGGCTTCGGCCGCATAGGCCGAGGCATCGGCCAGCCGGTCCTGCGCGGCGCGGGAACGCCGCCGCACGCCGCGCCCGGACAGGATGAGCGGGAACACGATGAGGGGAATCGCCACCAGCACCAGGATCGACAGCTTCGGGCTGGTGATGACCATCATCGCCACCGCGCCGACGAACAGAAAGGCGTTGCGCAGGAGAATGGAGATCGAGACGCCGAAGACCGCCTTCACCTGCGTCGCATCGGCGGTGAGCCGCGAGACGATCTCGCCCGATTGCGAGCGGTCGAAGAAGGCGGGATCGAGGATGGTGAGGCGGGCGAAGACCGCGCTGCGCAGGTCCGCGACCACGCGCTCGCCCAGGGTCACCACGGTGTAGTACCGCGCCGCGCTCGAGAGGGCGAGGACCGACACCACGCCGATCAGCGCCATGAAATAGGCGTCGATGACGCTGTGGCCCTCCGGCGAGAAGCCGTGATCGATCACCCGCCGGAGCGCGATGGGCACGACCAGAGTCGCCCCGGAAGCCGCCAGCAGCGACAGGAACGCCGCCAGGATGCGACCGCGATAGACCAGTGCGAACGGAATCAGCGGCTTCAGCGACCCGAGGGGTGCCTTGCCGCGGCCATCGCCGCCGGAAATTTTTTTACGCCCGCGAGCCATCTTGCCTCGTCATCGTCTCAAGAAAATACGCGCCCGGGCGATCTCCCGCGCCCGGGCGCTTGTTCGGAGGAAGCACGTGGGGTATAGGCCCGCCTTCATCCGATTGCGCGTGATCTAAGGCCGCGGGCCGCCAGGCGGGCCGGTCGGCGTGGCTATTCAAGGATTTCGTCATGGCAAAGAGTGCGGCCGACAAGGCCAAGGGTACCGAGCATCCCGACTACCATTTCATCAAGGTCGTGATGACCGATGGGTCCGACTACATGACCCGGTCGACCTACGGCAAGGAGGGCGACACCCTCAACCTCGACATCGATCCGAACACGCACCCGGCCTGGACCGGTGGCGAGCAGAAGATGCTCGATCGCGGCGGTCGCGTCTCGCGGTTCAATTCGCGTTTCGGCGCCCTCTCCTTCGGCAAGAAGTGATCTCTGCGGACTGACCGACGCGACCGGCTGGTGGCGGCGGAGGGTTTTCGAAACGCGAAAGGGCGGCGCCGACGAGGCGCCGCCCTTTCGCGTTTCCAGGCATCGAGGCCACGCCGGGCCTCGACGCGCCACATCTCAATGCGCAGGTCTCAATGCGCCACGCCGAAAGCGCTGCGCAGCAGGCCCTGCTGGGCGGCGACGGGGCTCTCGCGGACGATCGGGGTCGGGTGGTCGTCGGAGATGAGCCCGTCGAGATGCAGGATGCGGGCATGGAGCCGGCGCGAGCGGATTGTGAGGTCCTGAAGACGGGCCGGGAGCGCGCCGAACGTCTCGGCGCGGAAGGCCTCCGGCGTCGCGAGGCGGACGCGGGTCTTCTCCTGAAGCGCTTGGGCGGGGGTGATCTCACCCTCCGACACGGCGCGCTGCACCAGCAGCCAGGAGGCGATCTGCATCAGCCGCGTGGTCAGACGCATGCTCTCGCTGGCATAGGACAGGGTACTGTCGCGCGACAGGAGGCGGGATTCCTCGCGCCCATCTCCATCGAGATAGGCCGCCGCCTCCTCGACCATGGTCATGCCCTCGCGGAACAGAACCCGGAAGGCCTCCGAGTTCACGTAGGTGTCACCGAAGCTGACCCAGTCGCGCTCGTCGCGAAAGGTGACGTTGAACTCGTTCATCCTGCCTCCTGTGCCGCTCTCGGACCGTTGTGTCCCGACCTGGGACACGATCAGTGCGTTCGCGACCAGAGGCGCAACACTAGCGCCGAACGCGCCGCCCCGCGCCGTTGACCGGGGGTTAACGTTAACAAGCGGACATCGTGCCAAACGAGCAGAGTCGCACGGCGCCGGGCATGCGCATGAGCGAGGACGAAAAAAAAAGCCGCCCGGGAGGGGCGGCTTTGGTGAAGTCGACAGAGGCATCAAAACAACGGCAGATCGAAATCTGCCCCACATCCGGAAAACCGGACATGATTCCTTCATGAGCCGAAAAGGTTAATGCACGGCTAACGCCGACCCCGCTCGGACGGCGGCGGGCGCGATGGGAAATGCCCGCGCCAGAATTGACTTCGCCCCCCCTCTCCGTCATAAGCCGCGCCATCGCGTCGCCGCGCCCCACGTGGGCGCTCTTCGCGCTTGCAGACACATTTCAGGGCGAGTGAAGATGTCGGTGGGGCTCCTGCAGCCAGCCGGATCGATCCTCGGCCATCGGAGATCGCGCCATGAAGAGAACTTATCAGCCCAGCAAGCTCGTGCGTAAGCGCCGCCACGGTTTCCGCGCCCGTATGGCCACGGCCGGCGGTCGCAAGGTCATCGCAGCCCGTCGCTCGCACGGCCGCAAGAAGCTCTCGGCCTAAGGCATCCGTGCCTTCGGCGGCACGGAACGCCGAGGCCAGCCCCGCTCAGACCATGACCTCGCCCCTAGGCCGCAGGATCGAACCGGCAGTGTCGACGATCGGACGGCTCAAGCGGCGACCGGACTTCCTCGCTGCCGCGGGGGGGCGACGGTTCCATACTGAGCTCATGAGCGCCCAGGGGCGGATGCGTGAGGCAGCGTCAGGGACGCCACTCGCCGATGCTCCGCCGATCGGGGGGCTGCGAATCGGCTTCACGATCACGAAGCGCGTCGGTCATGCCACCGAGCGCAACCGGATTCGCCGCCGGCTGCGCGATGCCGTGGCCCGTGCCTCGGCGGATCTTCCCGATACCTCTGCGGACATCGTTCTCATCGCGAGACGTCCGGCGCTCCACGCCCCGTTCGAGACGCTGATCGCCGACCTGCGCCGCTCCGTCGGCGCGGTGATCAAGCCCGGCGGGACCAAGGGTCGCGAATCGGCGCCCTCCTCGCGGGGCCGGCGCAGGTCCGGAAAGCCCGATGCGGGCAAGCCCGGCTCGGGCTCCGATGGAATCGCATCCTCCAAAACAGCATCACTCGCCCTGATGTCGGCGCGTTCGCCCGCGCGAAACGAGGCGGGGACGATGCCCCCTGCCTCGGGCGACGCTTGCCTTCCCTCCCCTCCTCCGAACACACGCGACGGATCTCTCGATGGGTAATGACAAGACGAACATGATCGTCGCGATCGCCTTGTCGCTGGCGGTGCTGCTCGGTTGGAACTATTTCATCGCCGCCCCGCGCGTGGAGGAGCAGCGTCAGGCCGCGCTCCAGAGCAAGGCTGCGCAGCAGGCGGCCAACCCCGCCGGCG
>NZ_VRVC01000225.1:0-3677 GCF_008040005.1 Methylobacterium sp. WL19 | reverse complement strand
GTGGGGATGTGCGGGGGTGGGTTGTTGTGGCCTGGACCAACCCCTCTCCCCGCACGCGGGGAGAGGGCTCTGCCGACCTCGTCGTCGGCAGAGCGAGGCGGCAGCCGAGGGTGAGGGGGCGAAGCCGGAGGAGCCTCCTCCGGAGACACCCCCTCACCCTCGCCCTCCGGGCTTGCCGCGCCGACGCCGAGGTCGTCGCGGCCCTCTCCCCGCCCGGCGGGGAGAGGGGAAGCGGCGGAGACCGGCCAGATCAGCGCGGTGGTCTCGGCGAGATCGCCCACATAGTTATGCGAGAGCGCGAACAGCACCGGATCGACCCGCGCCTCCACCAACCCGCGGATCATCGCCGGCTTGGCTTCGCGGAAGCTGAGGTTGCCGGTCATGGCGGCCAGCGCCCAGCCCCGTTCCGGGTCCGGCGCATGGGCAAAGTAATCCTGCAGCAGGCGCAGCTTGGCGTTGCGGCGCGGCTCGTAGGCGAGGCGGTCGAGGAGATGGGCGAAGTCGTTCACGCGGCGGCCTCCTCGGCCGGCGCGGCGGGCTCGCCCTCGCCGTCATCGCCATAGCCCAGCATGTGCAGCGGCTTGGCCTTGATCCCTTGTGTCCCGCACCAATGCACCAGGGCGTCCTCCTGCCCGTGGGTGACCCAGACCTCGCCGGCCCCGGTCTCCCGGATGGTGCGGCAGAGGTCGGGCCAGTCGGAATGGTCGGAGATGACGAGGGGGAGTTCGGCGCCCTTCTGCCGGGCACGCGCCCGCACCCGCATCCAGCCGGAAGCAAAGGAGGTGACCGGATCGGGGAATTTGCGCGACCACACGTCCTGGATCGCCGAGGGCGGGCAGAGCACGATGGCCCCGTGGAGTTTCCCGCGCTCCGTCGCCACGACCTTCGGCGTCTCGCCCAGGGGAATGCCCTCGCGCTTGTAGAGCTCGGTCAATTTCTCCATGGCGCCGTGGAGATAGATCGGTTCGTCGTATCCGGCCTCCCGCAGCAGGGCCATGACCCGCTGCGCCTTGCCGAGCGCGTAGGCGCCGACGATGTGGGCGCGCTCGGGGAACAGGGCGACCGAGTCGAGAAGCTTCTTCACCTCGTCCTTCGTGTCGGGCATCCGGAACACCGGCAGGCCGAAGGTCGCCTCGGTGATGAAGACGTCGCAGGGCACCACCTCGAAGGGCAGGCAGGTCGGGTCGTAGGCGCGCTTGTAATCGCCCGACACCACCACCCGGACGCCCTGCGCTTGAATCGCGATCTGGGCCGAGCCGAGGACGTGGCCGGCGGGCGCGAAGCGCACGGTGACGTCGCCGATGCGGATCTCCTCGCCGAGCACCGCCTCCTGGCGCGTCTCGCAAAAATCCTCGCCGTAGCGCACGGCCATGATCCGCAGGGTCTGGCCCGTGGCCAGCACCTGGCCGTGGCCGGACCGGGCATGGTCGGCATGGCCGTGGGTGATGAGCGCGCGCGGCACCGGCCAGGTCGGGTCCACGTGGAATCCGCCCAGCGGACAATACAGGCCCTCGCGGGTCAGGGTCAGGAGGTCGCTCGCACTCAGACTCATGCGGGATGCCGAACTGCGGGGGGCCGAACATGGGGATGGCGGATCATGCGACGTGATATAGGGCGCTCGCATGAACCCGCGAGCGCAGACGTCACTTCAGAACAGTTCGGGCGACCTTCTCGCCGACCGGCGCTACGCCTATGCCGAGGCCTGCCTCGTGGAGGGCGACGCGCAGGGGGCGGCCGAGATGGCCGAGCAGGCCCTGGAGATCGCGCCGCGTTACGCCGCCGCCTGGTTCCTCCTCGGGAGGGCGCGGGAGGCCCGCCACCTCGCCACGGCGGATCCCGGCGACCACCACGCCGCCCTCAGGGCCTATGGCAACGCCCTCGATCTCGATCCGCACGACGAACTCGGCGCGCGGCTGCGCCTCGTCCAGATCGGCCAGGGCGACGCCCTCGGCTCGATCTCGCCGGCCTATATCCGCGCCCTGTTCGACGGCTACGCCCCGCGTTTCGAGCGCCACCTCGTGAACGACCTGCACTATCGCGGGCCGGAACTGCTGGTGGAGGCCCTCGATGCCCTGGACGCGGCGCCGGAGAGCTTCGGCGACGTGCTCGACCTCGGCTGCGGCACCGGCCTGATGGGCGAGGCGCTGGCCGGGCGGACCCGGACCCTCACGGGGATCGACGTCTCCCCCGGCATGCTGGCGCAGGCCGCCCGGCGCAAGCGCTACGACCGTCTGGTGGAGGGGGATCTCACCCGCCTTCTCGCGGAGGAGCCCCCGGACAGTGCCGACCTCGTCGTGGCGGCGGACGTCTTCATCTATGTGGGCGGCCTCACGCGGGTGATGGCGGACGCAGCGCGCATCCTGCGGCCCTCGGGCCTCGTCGCCTTCACGGTGCAGTGGCATTCCGAGGGCGGCCTCGTCCTCGGCGCCGATGCCCGCTACGCCCATGGCGAGCGCTATCTCCGGCAGGTGGCGGACGAGGCCGGTTTCGACCTCGCGCGCCTCGAACCGGCGGCGATCCGGCGCGAACGCGGGATCGACGTCGAGGGACGGGTGGCGGTGCTGCGTCCCAGACCCTGAGGCACCCCGAAGGCCTGAGCGAAGCTCGCGCTGGCATGCCAATGCGAGCCGTTCCGAGGCTGGCGCGCCGTAATCCCGATTGTGCACGATTGGGTTGAACCGAACCCTCTCGTCATGTGTTGCACGGCACGGCACCCCCCAAGCCCTGCCCATCGGGCGGACGCCAGCGGTTCCTCCGCGGCGCCCGATCGGTAAGGTCGGGCCTCACTCAGTCCGATCCGTCCTTCCGAAGGAGCCTGTGCAGACGCATGGCCGACAAGACCGACAAGTCGTTTCCCGCCAGCCCGACGACGCGCATCCCCTTCGCCCTCGCCCTGTCGGCGCTGGCCGGCTGCGCCGATTCCATCGGCTTCCTCGAATTCTCACAGCTCTTCATGTCGTTCATGAGCGGCAACACCACCCGCTTCGGCGTCTCGGTGAGCAAGTTCGATTGGGAGAGCACGGCGCGGGTCAGCTCGGTCATCGTCATGTTCTGCTTCGGCGCCTTCGCGGGCACGCTGATCGCGGCCTGGGTCGGGCGCTGGCGGCTCTCGGTGATGCTGCTGCTCCAGGCGGTGCTCCTCGCCATCGGCCTCGTCATGCCCTACGGCAGCTTCTCCTGGCCGCTGCATGTCTATCCCATCGTCGTCGCGCTCGGCCTCCAGAACGCCACGCTGCAGGACGAGGCCGGGCGCAGCCTCGCCCTCACCTACGTCACGGGCGCGGTGGTGCGGTTCGGGACCGGGCTCGCCAACCTCCTGATGGGCAAGGTCGCGCCCTCGTTCTGGATCCAGGCCCCCCTCTGGGGTGCCCTGAGCACCGGCGCGGTGACCGGCGGCTTCCTCCAGACCCATTACGGCGAGGATGCCTTCCTGTTCCCGGCGGCCCTCGCGGCGCTCCTCGCACTGATCGCCATCGCCCTCACGGTCCTGAAGCCCGGCAGCGCCTACGTCACCGGCGCCGAGGAATACCATCCGCCGGACGCGAGGGGACCGGTGAAGTAACTCAATCGCCCCCGCCGTCGCTGCGCAGGCGCTTGGTGGCGCCGCGGCGGGACTTCTCGTCGAGGCGGCGCTTCTTCGAGGCCAGGGTCGGGCGCGTGGCCCGGCGCGGCGTCGG
>NZ_VRVC01000224.1:0-3833 GCF_008040005.1 Methylobacterium sp. WL19 | reverse complement strand
GGCGAGGCACCGCCGCAGCGGCGGGGTCCCGCCGCTCCGCTCCCGGCCTCGGAGGCCCCGTTCGATGCCATCGGCCTCGCCCGGCATCTCCTGCGCAGCATCCGCTCCGGGGCATTGGCCACCCTCGACGCCGAGGACGGGACGCCCTTCGCCTCGCTGGTGACGATCGCCACGGATGTGGACGGCACCCCCCTGATGCTGCTCTCGCGCCTTTCGGCGCATACGCGCAACCTCCTGGCCGATCCCCGCGCCTCGCTGCTGTTCAGCGCCGGCGGCAAGGGCGATCCCCTGGCCCATCCCCGCCTCACCGTCACCGGCCGGGTGAGCCAAACGACGGAGCCGCGCATCCGCGAGCGCTTCGTCGCCCGCCACCCGAAGGCGAAGCTCTACGCGGATTTCCCCGATTTCGGCTTCTTCGCCCTGGAACCCGGCGCCGGGCATCTCAACGGGGGCTTCGCCAAGGCGGCGACGCTGACCCCCGCCGAGCTCCGCCTCGACCTGTCGGGGGCCGAGACCCTGATCGCCGGCGAGCGCGGGGCGGTGGAGCACATGAATGCGGACCATGCCGACGCCCTCGCCCTCTACGCCAAGGGCGAGGGCGGCGGCGACGGACCCTGGCGCCTGACCGGCCTCGACCCGGAGGGCATGGACCTCCTGGCCGGCGACCGCACCGCGCGCATCCGCTATCCGGCGCCGGTCACCGACATGGGCGGCCTGCGCAAGGTCCTGGTCGAGATGGCCGCGAAGGCGCGCGAGGCCCCTGTAGCGAGCGAATGACGCCGCAGTCGCAACGACGTGGCGCCCGAGCGGATCGGCCGCGTCCGGCATCTCCCGTCGCCCGGGCCGGCCGCCTCACCGCGGCGGCCGCGGCTTCCTCGCGCGACGGCATGGCGGCGTCCGCCTCATCGGCCCAGGGCCGTCGCCCGGGAAAAATCCCCCGTGTCCCGATCATCGCCGACGGGTATCGGTTCCGGAGCCGGCATGGCCTCACCCGGATCGTCCGCGGAGCGGGCCGGGACGGCCTGGTCCCGCACCCGGCCGGAGGAGGCGTCGGCGGTGTCGGCAGCGATCATCCTGGTGAAGAGGAGGTGCAGCACGACGAGGCGGACGGCGTTGGCGAGGCAGAGGGCGATGCAGGCTCCGTTCAGGCCGAACCCGATGATGAGCGGGATGGCGATCGGGATCGTCGCCACGGCCCCGGCCGCGTTCACGATCAGGGCCTGCTTGGCTTGCGAGACGCCGTGGAAATAGGCGCACACGATGTCCGTCACGAACGCGGCGAGGGCCGCGATGGCGAGGAGCCGGACCGGGGTCGCGATGTCCACATAGGGAGAATGGGCACCGTAGATGAGGCCCAGCACCTCGTGGGGAAATGCCACGATGGCCGCCAGGAACACGATCACGATGGGCATCCCCGACAGGGCGAGGGGGTGGGTGGCGCGCCAAGCCTCCGCCTTTCCCCCGGCATGCGCCCGTGAGGAGACCTGAAGGATGACGTTGCCGAGCCCGATCATGAGCGGGTTGAGCAGGTTGACGATGTTGAAGCCGGCCTGGAGCAGCGCCGGCAGAGCGGCCCCGGACAGGGCGGCCAGGAACCAGAACAGGAACTGGACCCGCAGGGCGGCGCAGAGGTTGTTCGCCAGCGCCCATCCGCCGAGGCGCCAGAATTCCAGGGCGACGGCCCGGATGCGGGTCATCGCATGCCGGCGCAGGGAGAACCCAACCTGTATCCCCTGGAGGACGGCCGCCGCCGCCGATGTGACGGTCATGGCATAGAGGGCGGTCTCCAGGGTCAGGTCACCCCGGAGCGCGAGCCAGAGGGCGATCAGGATCTGCCCCATATAGCTGACGATCTCACCGGGGACGGCGGCTCCGAAGCGCAGTTCCACGAACAGGTAGCGCCGGAACGCCTCCTGCACCTGCCAGACGAAGAAGTAGACGAGCAGGGCCGCGATGAGGTCCGGCCGGCCGATGAGGAAGGCCGTGACGGCCAGGACGAGACCGGCCGGAACGCACAGGCCGACGAGCAGGATGAAGCTCACGCTCATCAGTTCGCCGATGCGGCCCCGGTCCGCGGGATCGGCCAGGACCGACATCGGATAGAACAGCACCGACGCCATGACGGTGTAGAGGATCATCAGGATCCCGAAGAGCAGCGCGAAGGCGCCGTATTCCTGCGGCGGCAACGTTCGCGCGAGGGCGATCGTGAACAGGAAGTTGCCGAGGCTCGCGACGCCTTGATCGATCAGGGGCCAGGCGATCCGTGCAGCCCGCACTCTAGCGAGCACCGGCCGGCTCCACCGCCGGCGGCGTCGGGCAGGCTACGGCCGCGCGGGACAGCGGCGCGCCGCCTCCGCCGACAGGCGTGAACACGATGATGATCGAAGCCATGATCGACATCCGCTGGATGGCCGCCGAGAAGAAGTCGTGCAGACAGGGAACGGGTCCGTCGGGCCGGTCCTATGAGGACAGCCTGGACGGCAGCAGGTCGCCGCGGGCGTGATGCGCCCCGGCTTCCTCGAAATGCCCCCGGTAATCGTTGTAGTGGGAGCATTGGTCGACCACGCGGAAGTCCTTGTGCTCCGTCAGATTGACATGCGTCAGGACCAGGCCGCGCAGGCGCACGGAATTGTCCTGCAGCCGCCGCAGGGCCGCCTGGACCGTCTCGCGCGGGGTCCGGTTCCAGGCAACGGCCAGGATCGTGACATCGGCGAGGCCGCCCATCGTCAGGACATCCACGGACAGCATCACGGGGGGAGCCTCGAAGAGGACGAGATCGAAGCTCTCCCGCGCCCGCTCGATGAAGCTCTCGAAGGCCGGTGTCAGGAAGAGGTCGTGCGAGTCGCCGTGTTCGGCCCGATGCAGCACGACGACCTTGCCGGGGTCGCTCCGCAGCGGGAAACCCGCCGGGTCGCCGAACACGACATCATCGAGGCTGGGCCGGTCGGTCTCCCCATGGAGGCGCGGCGTGCTGTCGATCACGAGGGTCCGGATGCCGCGCTGAGCCAGGAGGCTCGCCATCGCCATGCAGAGAAGCGATTTGCCCTCGCCGGGCACCGAGGACGTCACCATGACGACGCGGGGCTCGGCCAGGGCGCGGGCTCCGGTGAGCGCCGCGCTGACGAGGCGGATCGATTCGTCGAACATCCGGACCTCGGCGGCCGACGAACCGCCGGTGAGTTCCGGCACCATGCCGAGGCAGCGGTGAGAGGTTTCGTGCGCGATCTCGGCATCGGACCGGAAGCCGGTGTCGCGCCGGTCCATCATGACGGCGTAGCCGACCCCCACGCCGCCCGCCCCGAGGACGCCGAGGCAGATCAGCAGGAGCCGGTTCGGCCCCGACGGGACCGTCACGGGCTTGGCCACCATGACGATCTGCGTGGTCGATGATTTCATCCCGGTGAGCGCCAGCGCCTGGGCGTGGCCGTCGCTCAGGAGCTTGAGGCGCTCGCGGATGGCCACCGCGTTGGTCTGCAGGCTCTGCAGCTTGGCGTCCTGCCCCATCCCCTCGACGAGGTTCGCCTTCAGCACGTCGACCCTTTCGGCGAGGTTCGCCTCGTCGGCGGTGGCCGCCTTGACGTCGCTCTCGAGATTGCCGATCGCGCGCTTGATCTCCTCGCGAAGCCGCGATTGCGCGGCCTCGATATTGGCCTTGGCCTGGAGGTAGGCCGGATGACGCGGTCCGGTGGCGGCGACGTTGGCGAATTCCCGCGTGGCCGATTCCGCGCTCTCCAGCATCCTCTGGATCAGGGGCGCGCCGGAAAGGTCCTGCGCGGAGGGGGTGCCGCCGGCGGCGAAGACCTCCTGGGCCCGCGACAGGCGCGCCTCGGCGG
>NZ_VRVC01000223.1:0-4019 GCF_008040005.1 Methylobacterium sp. WL19 | reverse complement strand
CGCCCCGTGGCGGCTCGCGGTGAGGATCGTCGGCGGCGACCTGCGTGGACGCCGCCTCGCCACCCCGAAATCGGACGCGATCCGGCCGACCTCGGATCGACTGCGCGAGGCGCTCTTCAACGTCCTCGCCCATGCCTATGACGACGCGGTGGCCGGCGCGCGGGTCCTCGATCTCTTCGCCGGAACCGGGGCGCTGAGCTTCGAGGCCCTGTCCCGCGAGGCGAGCTACGCCCTCCTGGTGGACGAGGGCGCCGAAGCGCGCGGTCTGATCCGCGAGAACATCGATGCCCTGGGCTGCGCCGGCAAGACCCGGCTGTTCCGCCGCGATGCGACCAAGCTCGGCCCCGCCGGCACCAGCGGGACCTTCACCCTGGTCTTCTGCGACCCCCCCTACAACCGCGACCTCGCGCCGGCTGCGCTGGCGAGCGCATCCCATGGCGGGTGGCTCGCTCCCGGCGCCCTGGTGGTGGTCGAGGAGGCGGCGGGCGCCAACGTCGCGCTGCCGCCCGGCTTCACCGAATTGGAGCGGCGGGTCTACGGCGACACCGCCCTGGCTTTCTCGCGCTTCGAGGCCTGAGCCTGCGACCCCCGCGCGCGCCGGGAACCCCGGGGCATCGCCGCCGCGTTGCCCCGGAATGGTCCTCGATGACGCCACGCGCGATCCCGTCACGGCCGAACCGGCGAAGGCTGGGCCGGCGGATGCTCCGCTTGACGCGCGCCTGTGGCGGCCTCGTCGTGTCCTGGTGACGCCGGCGGCCCTGGACCATGCCCAGGGCCGCGCGATGCTGGCGCGGGCCGAGGCGCTCGGTCTCCCTGTGGAGCGCCTGACGAGCAACCGCCTCACGGGCCTGCGCGACGAGGATCCGCGCCGCGCCTATCGCGAGGCGAAGGCCACCCTCGCCATCGTGGTGGCGCCCCCGAGCAAGCTGCGCCTGCAGCCGATCCCGCCCAGTGCCGACTGGCGCTTCGATCTCGCGGAGGGCTGCCCGGCCCATTGCCAATATTGCTACCTCGCCGGCTCCCTCTCCGGCCCGCCGGTGACGCGGGCCTATGCCAATCTCGACGCGATCCTCGGGAAACTGCCGGCCTATCTCGGCCAAGGCGGTGTCACTTCGGCCCAGGCCGGGCGCGTCGAGGAGGGCACCACCTTCGAGGCCTCGTGCTACACCGACCCCCTCGGCATCGAGCACCTGACCGGCTCGCTCTCGGCGGCGATCACGCATTTCGGCGCCTGGGACGCGGCGGTGCAATTGCGGTTCACAACGAAGTTCGCCGCCGTCGAGCCGCTCCTGGCCCTGCCCCATCGGGGTCGGACCCGCGCTCGCTTCTCCCTCAACGCGCGTCCCGCCGCCCGCTACGAGGGCGGCACCGCCAGCCTCGACGCCCGCCTGCAGGCGCTCGGCGCCATGGCGCGGGCCGGCTACCCGGTGGGGCTCACCGTCGCGCCGATCATCGCCGTTCCCGATTGGCCGGATGCCTATGGAGGGCTCCTGCGGGAGGTGGCGGAGGCGCTGTCCGACGTCTCCAACCCCGACCTCACCGTGGAGCTCATCACGCACCGGTTCACACCGGGGTCGAAGGACGTGCTCCAGGGCTGGTATCCGGGCTCCGACCTGCCGATGCGGGAGGACGAGCGCAGTCGCAAGCTCACCAAGTTCGGCTCGGTGAAATACGTCTATCCGCGCGATCTGATGCGGACCATGCGGGAGACGATCACCGCCGCGGTCGCGCGCGAACTGCCCTTCGCGCGGATCCTCTACTGGACCTGAGCGGCCGGTCTTCCCGGCGAGTCAGCCTCCGAGCGCCCTGGTCTTAGTGTCGGGATCGATGAGCGGTTCGACACGCCGCTCAGGCCCTGCCTCTATTTTCCGCTCGAGATCGACGGCCGGTGCCGCGTCGAGCTATGGCAGGCGGCATGACCGGGCTTCAACGCCGCCGTCTTGTTGTCCTGACATTCGTCACGTCCACGATACGCCACTGAGGCAGTCGCAGAATGGCGGGATCGAAAACTTCAATGATGCCGATCTCGCGATAGCCCATATCGTGATGACCGCATGAGGAGGACGTCTTGGAAACCCATTTCGAGCATTTCGGCCGAACTGACCTTGGTCAGCGCCTCATCGCCCTCATTGACACACCCGACCGTTACACTGAGTTCCGTGCGCTCTCGGAAAAAGGCCTCCCGGCTGTCACGGCGCTGGTCCCAGTCTTGTCGCCGGTCCTGATGCCGTTAGAGCAGACTGATCTGAAGCGTTTGAACGCCGCTAAGCAATTCGTTGGGCGGTATGTTGGAACGATCATGCGGAAATACGGGCATACCATTGTGCGTCCGTCAGCAAGTGTTCCTGGCAAGCTGTTTGACGTCGCTGCCGTCTGGAGTGGCGCCCCTTCATCTGATGCCGAAGAAGACACTCAGGCAGATTGATCCAAGACGAGCGGTAAAGCACTGCGCGCCGCAATATGTTCCGCGCTGATTCAAGATGCGTTATATGATCGCTGATGCATCTAACTATTGTAACTAAAACAACATGACAAAGAACGATATCGCCGAGATCGTCGGTGCATCCGAGCTTATGATCGATGGCGAGCCTTTCGATCGACGTAGCATCACCGCACGTCGCTGGTGCTCTTCTTTTGCTGATCTTGCAACGCAGATTGGTGGTGTCACTCTCTCCGAAGCGATGATGCTCCGGCGCGCCGCGAACCTCGCCATGATGTGCGAACGAGATGAGGCGCGCGTGATGAGGGGTGATGAGGACGACGTGGTGGATGAGGAGCACTATCGCCGGAACGCCTCTGCCTCAAAGGCCGCACTGATGGGGCCCGGCATGGCATCCACGGCCCGCATCTCGACCGTGCGCTTGTTCCCACCCCGTTTGGCCGGCGGGATCAGCCCCCATTCCGCACAGACACTTACGCCACCCCGGGCACGGCGCCCGCGTCGAAACGGGTCCGCGCGGCCTGGATCGTGGGCAGGTTCGCGAAGGCCCAGGAGCCGAGCGCCTGGACCGGCACCTGAAGCGAGCGGCCGAGCTCGGTGAGTTCGTAATCGACACGGGGCGGGATCGTCGGCGTGACCGTGCGCGAGACGAGGCCGTCGCGCTCCAGGCCGCGCAGGGTGAAGGTGAGCATCCGCTGCGAGATGCCGCCGATGATCCGCTTCAATTCGTTGAAGCGTCGGGGGCCGTCCGTGAGCGTCATCACCACGAGGATGCTCCACTTGTCGCCGACCCGCGCCAGCACCGTACCGACCACCCGGCAATCGCCGGGGCGGTGAATGGGCTGTGCCTCGGTTACCTCCGTGTGTCCGGGTTCCACGAATGTGCCTCCTTGTGCGAGCGCTGCTCCGGTACTCTATAGCGCCTCGGTATCATTCTGATACCGAGGATCGAACATGAATCTTCTGCACATCGACAGCAGCATCCTGGGCGAGCATTCCGTCAGCCGCGCCGTCTCGGCCGCCATCGTCGCCCGTCTCCGCACGGGAGCGCCCGATCTCGAGGTGACCTATCGCGATCTGGCCGCCACGCCGATCCCCCACCTCTCTGGCGCCTATCTCGCTGGCCATCAGCCCAACGCCACCAACACGCCCGACATCCAGAACGACGTCGCGCTCGGCCGCGCGGTGCTGGCGGAGTTCCTGGCCGCCGACATCGTGGTGATCGGCGCACCGCTCTACAATTTCACGATCTCGACCCAACTCAAGGCCTGGATCGACCGCATCCTCGTGGCCGGCCAGACCTTCAAATACACCGAGAGCGGCGCCGTCGGCCTCGTACCCGAGAAACGCGTCATCGTCGCCGTGGCGCGCGGCGGCCTTTACGGTGCGGGGTCCCCTGCCGCCTCGGCGGAGCATGCCGAGACTTAGAGCGCCTAACAGAACGGCACCGAACGTTGCTTTCAGCGTTGGTTTGGCATGGCCAGACCGCTTCTCCCCGATGATCTCTGGGATGAGATCGCTCCGCTCCTCCCGCCGCCTCGGCCGCGTCCGAAGGGCGGGCGTCGTCCGATCGAGAACC
>NZ_VRVC01000222.1:0-4060 GCF_008040005.1 Methylobacterium sp. WL19 | reverse complement strand
CTTCCTGGGCAAGCCGTGCGACGGCGCGACGATCATCCGCTCCCTGGAGCACGCCCTGACGGGCGGATCGGCGAGGGATGCGACGGCGTGATCGGCGTCAAGTAGTGAGCGGGCGGCGACCGGCGCGAAGACCTCGCCTTTGTTGAGGAACGGGCTGTAGAGGTAGCCGAGGGTCGCCAGCGCGGTGGCATCCCCCCGGTCGGCGATGGCCTGGACCCGCGCCAGGGCGGCGAGATCCCGGGTCGCCGCCTGGGCGAGGCTGCGGAACTCCTCCGCCGTCAGGCCGGTGCCGGTCTCGGCACGGCGCTCCGGGGCGGGATCCGGCAGGAACGGGCGCAGGCCCGCCTCCCGTTCCAGCGCCGCGATCGTCTCGGGGTGGACGAGCCCGTCCACCGGACCGGTGTAGCGGCCGATGGTCCGCGCCGCCATCGCCTCCTGCAGCGCGCGGATCAGCGCGGGCTTGTGCAGGCCGAGGCCGCGCACATAGGTGCGGATCGACGGTTCGTATTTCAGCCGGAGGGTGTCGACGATGAGGTCGCCGGCCCGCCGCGGATTCTGGGGAATGCCGCTCTCGGCATCGACGAGGCAGCGGGCGAGCTTCTCGGCCAGGCGCTCCTCCCCGCGAAGCATGTCCCGCGTCGTCGCCGGATGGTCGAGCCAGGCCTTGGCCAGGCGGCATCCCCGTCTCCGGTCGTCCTCGGAACCGGCTTCCTCGAGCAGCAGGTCGGCGAGGCGTGCCATGGCCACGAGGTCTCCGGCCTCGCTGCCGGCGCGGTAGAGCTCGGTTGCGCGCGCACGATCGCTCGGCACGGCCTTGCGCGGGAATTTTCCGGCGACGAGGGGATCGTAGAGGGTCGCCAGCCGGGTCTGAGCGTCGATCTCCCCCGCCTTGGCTCCGGCCGCGAGCTGGCTCAGCGCGGCGGCGTCGCCCTCCCCGCCCGCGCGGTCGCGCAGGATTTCGAGTTCGGCGGCGCGCTGCCGGGACCCGGTGGCGGGGCGACCCCATTCGCCCTGCGCCACGAGGGCGAAGAGCAGGTTGGCGAGCAGAACGGTGCCGGCCTGCGGCAGGGCGAGCCAGGCCAGCCTGTACCAGGGATCCTCGTACCACAGGCTGCCATGGACGGCCGCGCGCGGGGTCATCGTGCCGGATCTCATGCGCTCACGACGCCGTGGCGGAGGGCGCCGCGCCCCCGATGGCGCGCTCGACGTCGACGAGTTCGAACTGGCCGTGATCGCCCAGGGGATCGGCCGAGAGCCGCAGGGCCTGGGCCTCGCGCAGGCGCTCGAGGAGCGTGCGCATCTCGCGCGCGTTCGCCCAGTCGCGGCCTTGCGCGCGCCGCTCGATCCACGGGAGCAGCAGGGTCTCGAACCGGGCCGGCAGCCGGAACGATTGCCGGGTCGCCATCAGGCGCAGGATCTCGAGGAGGTCGTAGGGATCGTAGGCCGGGAACTCGATCGTCTTGGTGAAGCGGCCGGCAAGCCCCGGATTGGTGTCGATGAACCGGCTCATGTCCTCGGTGTAGCCGGCGACGATGACGATGATCCGGTCGCGGTTGTCCTCCATGAACTTCAGCAGGGTGTCGATCGCCTCCTTGCCGAAATCGCTGCCGCCACCGCCGCCGCCTGCGGCCAGCGTGTAGGCCTCGTCGATGAACAGGATGCCGTCGAGGGCCTCCTTGCAGCGCTCCAGGGTCCGCGCCGCGGTCTGCCCGACATAGCCCGCCACCAGCCCGGCGCGGTCGACCTCCACCACGTGGCCCTTCCGCAGGACGCCCAAAGCCTTGAAGATGTCGCCCATGATGCGCGCCACCTCGGTCTTGCCGACGCCGGGAGGACCGGTGAACACCATGTGCTGGCTCACCGCGCCGACCTCGATGCCCTCCGCGCGCCGCTTGGCATCCACCAGGACCCGCGCCACCACGGTCTTCACCTGCTGCTTGACCGGGGCGAGCCCGATCATCGTCTCGAGGCGGCCGATGACCCTGCGCGCCTCCTCCATGTCGATCGCGCCGGCGCCCTGGCTGCCGAGGGCGGCGGCGATGTCCGAGGGCTCGAACCGGTTGATGTCGCCGCCGGGATGGGCGGAGAGCCGCATCGCCTGGGCCTGGCGGGCCTTCTCCAGCACCGTGCGCATCTCGCGGGCATTGGCCCAATCCTCGGCGCGGGAGCGGGCGCTCACATAGGGGAGCAGCTCCTTCTGGAAGCCCTCCGGCAGGACGAAGCCCTGGTTGGCCGCCATGCGCTGCAGGATCTCGGCGAGTTCCGGCGGGCTGTAGGGCGGAAACTCGATGGTCTTGGTGAAGCGGCTGGCGAGCCCCGGATTGGTGTCGATGAACCGGCGCATGTCGTTGGTGTAGCCGGCCACGATCACGATGATCCGGTCGCGGTTGTCCTCCATGAACTTCAGCAGGGTGTCGATCGCCTCCTTGCCGAAATCGCCGCCGCCTGACCCGCCGGGTGCCAGCGCGTAGGCCTCGTCGATGAACAGGATGCCGTCGAGGGCCTCCTTGCAGCGCTCCAGGGTCTTGATCGCGGTCTGGCCGGCATAGCCCGCTACCAGCCCGGCCCGGTCGACCTCGACGAGGTGTCCCTTGCGCAGTACCTTCAGCGCCTTGAAGACGCTGCCGAGCACCCGCGCCACCTCGGTCTTGCCGACGCCGGGGGGACCGGTGAAGACCATGTGCTGGCTCATGGCCGCCACGGGCAGGTTCTGGGCGCGGCGCTGCTGCTCCACCTGCATCCGGGCGATGACGCCCTTCACCTCCGCCTTCACCGGCGCGAGGCCGACCATGCCGTCCAGGGTCGCGAGCGCCGTGGCGAGGAGGTCCTTCTTCTCCACCGCCGCGCCGTCATCCTCGAACTGGATCGGACGGATCTTTCGGTTCGCCCTCTCCTGATCCATCGCGCGCCGCATGCCGGCGATCCGCGCCGGAATGTAGGTGGCGGCGAGCAGGCCGCCGACGATTCCCCCCAGGATCAGAACGTTGCGCAGCAGGGCCGAGGGTGTCGCCGCCAGGGGCGCGAGTACGTCCGGCCGCAGGGCGACCACCAGGGCGGTCGCGCCCAGCACGATGGCCAGGAAGAGGGCGGCGGGATGCTTGTCGAGGCGTTCCATGGATGTGACGTGCCTTGATGCGGGTCGGGCGCGGTGCGTGTCGCGGTCCGGAATGGGCGCTGGCCCTCAGGCGTCCTCGCCGATCGCGAAGAGCAGGTCGACGATCTCCAGGCGGCGCATGTCGCCGCCCTCCAGGGCGACGCGGGCGGCCTGCGCCTCGCGGGCCTTTTCCAGGAGGGTGCGCATCTCGCGGGCGTTCGACCAGTCGTCGGAGCGGGAACGCTGGGCGAGCCATGGGGTCAGCGCCGCCTCGAATCCCTCTGGCAGCGCGAATTGCTGGCGGGCGGCCATGCGCCGGAGGATCTCGCAGAGCTCCTTCGGCTTGTAGGGCGGGAACTCGATGGTCTTGGTGAAGCGCCCGGCGAGCCCCGGATTGGTGTCGATGAACCGGCGCATGTCGTTGGTGTAGCCGGCGACGATGACGATGATCCGGTCGCGGTTGTCCTCCATGAACTTCAGCAGGGTGTCGATCGCCTCCTTGCCGAAATCGCCGCCGGCCCCGCCCGCGAGGGTGTAGGCCTCGTCGATGAAGAGCACCCCGTCGAGGGCCTCCTGGCACTTCTCCAGGGTCTTGGCGGCGGTCTGCCCGACATAGCCCGCCACCAGCCCGGCGCGGTCGACCTCCACGAGATGGCCCCGGCGCAGGACGTTCAGGGCGCGGAAGATCTCGCCGATCGCCCGCGCCACCTCGGTCTTGCCGACGCCGGGAGGGCCGGTGAAGATCATGTGCTGGCTGATCGCCGAGACCGGGAGGCCTTCCGCGCGGCGGCGCTGCTCCAGTTCGAGCCGGGCGATGAGGGCGTTGACCTCGCGCTTGACCGGCGCGAGGCCGACCATGCCCTCGAGCGTGGCGATGACCTCTTCCGGCGACCGCGCCTCGACGATGCGGCGCGGGGCGAAGAGCAGGCGCGGCAGGCTCAAGCCCCCGGTCGGTTGCCCCAGGCC
>NZ_VRVC01000221.1:0-4075 GCF_008040005.1 Methylobacterium sp. WL19 | reverse complement strand
GCGTGTGACCACGACTGACGGCAGGTCTCCTGGCTCGCGGGTCACTGCCCTTCACCGTCTTCCCGAGCGAGGCCGCTCAGTGACGTCGGTGGCGAAGGGCTCGCCGCTTACAGTTGCGGGGGCAGCCACGGCGTTGGGGCTACCCCCGCACCGCGTTCCCTTTTGATCCTCCGGGGAGGAACCGTCACGGCCGAGGTACCATGCCGACGCCCATGCCCGTCAACGGACCAAATGCAATGCACGAGGGGTTATGCCCTGCCGGCAACACTTGGGAGAATGGATCGCGCACTCCGTCCGTCAGCTCAGCACCTCGACCTGCTCCGGCGGCAAGCTACGCCACCAAGCGTCCGGGGATCGGAAAACCTCGTAGGTGAACCGGAGGACCTCATCCGGCTGGCGATGCGACGGGTCCACGCGACCACGCTCCGCGTTGCGGGACTTGAGCACCTCCCACGGCACGTCGAACACTTTCCACTCCACGGTGAGCTCGTGTCGGGCGACGATCCCGAGCTCGCGCTCGAACACGGGTCTGGTGAGATGGGTGTCCGCCATCACCACGCTGAAGGCGCTCGTCAGGGCGGCATCCAAGGCTGCTTCCTTGACCCGGTGCAGGAGGTCCCGGGCCGCATCGCCATGTAAGCCCTGCCTCAGTTCCCAGTAGACCTGCCGGTGCGGCGGCCAGAGCGTCTGCCGGAAGTCGTCGAGGGTGAGGTGAACCCAGCCGTCGAGAGGGTCGAAGCGGCGGGCGTAGGTCGTCTTCCCCGCGCCCGGGCAGCCGATCAGGCCGATCACCCTCTGGGGTGCCCCCGGAAGATTCCTGCCGGGCACCGTCCGGGTCACGGTCAGGCCGTCGCCTCCGCATCCTCGTCGTCGCTCGCCGAGCCCTCGATGATCTCGCCGCGTAGGTAACGAGCCTGGGCCTCGGCGACCCGGCGTGCGCCCTGGGCGTGGCGGGTCGACACCGTGCCGCCGGGCGCCTCGGGCCCGCCGCGCTTGATCGCCACGAGTTCCGGATCACCCCAATGGTCGAGCATCGCCTGGAACGCTTCGTAGCGGTCGGTATCGAAGGCGATGCGGTCGCCCATCATGTCCTTGTAGGGATGGGCCGGGTGCAGGCCGGCGCAGGGGACCCAGCCCGCCGGGATCGGGGTCGTGGCGGCATGGGTCCGACCGCTGCGCAGGAGCTTGGGCAGCACATGCGTATGCGGACCTTCAGGACTGGTACCGCCGGGGCCAGGGATCGGGGCATAGACCTCGACGCGCCCGACCCGCGCCAGGAACACCCGGTGCGGGCTCATGGCGACGAGATGCGGCCCAATAGGGTTAGCATGGTCAAACAGGGGCATGCCGACGCCGGCCCGCAGCCGCTCGACGGCCTCCGGATCGCGCACCCGCACGCAGGCATCCACGGCGAGCAGGCCGAGGCCGAGGTCGAACAGGATGTCGTCGCGATCCTCGACCCGGGCGGCGTTCCGGTCGGGCCCGAGTTCCGTCACCACGGTCCTGCGGTTCATCGTGCATGTCGCTTCCGGCAGGCAGAGGGCGACCGCGTGGTTCCAGCCCGAGGCGACCGCGGTCTCAAAGGCGATTGGCCTCAGGTCGGAACTCGGGGTCAGGGCGATGGCGCCGCGCGCGGTCGCAAGTCCCAGGCGCTCGTCCGGCAGCGCCACGACGGGTTCGTCGGGATCGCGCATGAACTCGGCGATGGCACCGAAGCTGCCAAGGCTCCAGGCCGTGGTTGGATCGGCCAGTGCACCGCGCAGAAGGGCGACGGTGGCATCAGGGCTGTTTGGGGAAGGCTGCATCGATCTCCTCCGTATGGGGCCCCGAACGGTTCCAGGGCAGGATGTAGGCGGTTCCGTCCGGTCCAGCCCCACGGCAAACCGTGACGCCGAACACGTCCGAAAGTAGCCGGTCGGTCAACGCAACGTCCGGGTGTCCATCGGCGGCGACACGTCCCTCGCCCAGGACCACGATCCGGTCGCAGAACCGGGCCGCGAGGGAGAGGTCGTGCAGGACGGCCACGACGCCGGTGCCGGCCAGGGCCACGCTCCGCAACAGCGTCATGGCGTCGAGCTGGTGGGCAGGGTCGAGGGCGGTGATCGGTTCGTCGGCCAACAACCACTCCGCTTCGACGGCGAGCGCCCGCGCCAGCAACACGCGCATCCGCTCGCCGGTGGACAGGGTCGGTTCGGTCCGCTCGGCGAATCGCGCAACATCGGTCCGTGTCATCGCTCGGTTTATTGCGGCGTGATCGGTGCCATCGAGGCCACCGAACGCGCGTCGATGCGGCAGCCTGCCGAGGGCGACGAGGTCACGCACCTGCATCGGCCAACCAGCCCCCGTGCCCTGGAAAAGGACCGCGATGCGCTTGGCGCGCGCGTCGCGGGAGATGCCCTTGAGCGCCATACCGTCGAGATTTACGCGGCCCTTGGTCGGGGCGACCAAGCCCGCGAGGGTGCGCAGGAGGGTGGTCTTGCCAGCGCCGTTCGGACCGACCAGACCGACGAGGGTCCCGCGTTCCAGGGACAGGGTGATATCCGACAGGATGGCACGCCCGCCGAGGCGGACATCGAGGGCTGCGGTCGCGAGGCTCATGCGCCGCGCCCTCGCTCACGCAGGAGGAGCACGATCAGGAACGGTGCCCCAACGAGCGCAGTCACCACACCGAGCTTGAGTTCCGGGCGCGTCGCCAGGAGACGAACGCCCAAGTCCGCGGCAAGCACCAGAGCGGCCCCGGCGAGGCCGCTCGGCCATAGGCTGGCGCCGGGACGCGCGCCTACCAGTGGTCGCACGAGGTGGGGCACCACGAGGCCGACGAAGCCGATGGCGCCGCTGACGGCGACGCCACTGCCAATGGCCAGCGCCGCGCCCGTGACGAGGCGCAGACGGACTGAGACCAGATGGAAGCCGAGGCTCGAAGCTGTGTCCTCGCCCAGCGTCAGGGCATCCAGCGCGCGGCCGGTGGACAGCATCAGGCCCCAGCCGACCGCCATCAACGGCAGGCATAGCCAGACATGGTCCATGCTGCGGTCCGCGAGCGACCCCATCAGCCAGAACACGATCTCCAGGGCCGCGTAGGGGTTGGGCGACAGGTTGAGCGCCAGCGCCGTCATGGCGCCGGCGAGGCTCGACAGGGCGACGCCGGCGAGGATCAATCCCAGGGTGGTGCCGCCTCTGGCGGCGACAAGGTTCAGGGCGAGCGCCGCCACGGCGGCGCCGGCGATCCCGCCGAGCGGGAGGGCCAGGCTAAGCGAGGCTGCGAAGCCGCCATAGAACACCACCACGGCCCCGAGGGCCGCCGCGGAGGAGATGCCGAGGATGCCGGGATCGGCGAGCGGGTTGCGCAGGTAGCCCTGCATCGCCGCCCCGGTCAGCCCAAGGCTGAAGCCGACAAGGCTGCCGAGCAAGGCACGAGGTAGGCGCAGTTCCCAGAGCACCAGCGCCGGGAGGGTCGCCCGTCCGGCGATGAGGTCGCCAGCCGCCGCCGGGACGTCGAAAGGGGCATACCCGACCGCGATGGACGCGACCGTCAGGACGAGCACAAGCAGGCCGAGTATCGAGACGACCGCGCGGGGTCCGACGACCGCCCGGTCGACCCGCATGGGAGGCGGGAGGGGAGCGTTCATCGTGCCGCCCGTTGGTGTGCCGCCGCAGCGAGCAAGGCCACGACCTCGGCGAACTGCGGACCTGGACAGGTCCAGAGCCGGTTCGGAATTGAGACGGTACGCCCCTGCCGACGTAGCGCGTCGAGGACGGGATGGTGCAGCAGGGCATCGGCCAGCGACGGCGCGCCGGGCTCCCCCTCGTCGAGGACGATGAGGTCGGCGTCGGCGAAGGCCGCCGCTTCCAGCGGGACCTGGCCGAAGCGGTCGCGACCGAGTTCTGCCGCAACGTTGACGAGGCCGGCGGCGCGGATGATCGCATCGCCAAGGCTGCCGGGTGCGACCGTGAAGGCATTCGGGCGCATGACGAGTGCCCGCAACGGTTTTGCCGCCGGCACCACCTGCGCCAGCCGCGCGTCGAGGTCCGCGACCATCGCCTCGCCGCGCGCCGGGTGCCCGAGGGCCGCGGC
>NZ_VRVC01000220.1:0-4119 GCF_008040005.1 Methylobacterium sp. WL19 | reverse complement strand
GCCGCCCACGATGAGCGCCAGCGCCATCGATCCCGCGACGGCGGCGTTGAGGAACGCCACCTGCAGCGACGAGGCGGTGAGGGCGTACATCTGCAGGCTCACGGCGACGCCGAGCACCCCGAAGGCGAGGAACGAGGCGGCCCGCGCCGCATAGAGCAGCTGGAACCCGCGGCTCGCCCGCAGGGGAGACAGGTCGAGCATCATGGTGCCATGCCGCTCCGGATGACGCTCTTTGACATCACGCTTCAATCCTCGTCCTTGGCGTCTTCGTCGGCGCCGCGCCGCCAATAGGCCACGGCGAGATGCTGGTCACGGGTGAGGCCACAGGTCTTGCGCCAATGCGCCCGCAGGGCCTTGAACGCGTCGAATTCCGAGCCGGCCCAGGCGAAGACCGTGCGATCCTGCGGGAACGGGATCGCCCGGACCGCATCCGCCAGGAGCGTGGTCGTGCCGGGCGGTGCGCCGTTGCGGTGGAGCCAGCGCAACTCCACCCCCTCCGGCCGGTCGAGCGCCTGTTCGTCGGCCGGCCCATCGACCTCGATCACCGCGACCCCGCCGACATGGCGGGGCAGCCGCCCGAGGATGCGGCCGATGGCCGGCAGGCCGGTCTCGTCGGCGGCGAGACAATACCACTCCGCCGCGCCAGCGCTGCGGCCGCCGGGGCCGAGCAGGCCGACCACGTCCCCGGCCTTGGCGCGCTTGGCGAAGGAGGCGCCGGGGCCGGCGTCGTGATGCATGACGAAGTCGATGTCGATCTCGCCCGCAGCCACGTCGATGCGGCGGATCGTGTAGGTCCGCATGGAGGGCGCGCCCTCCCCCTGCGGCCAGACCGGGATGCCGTCGATCCCCGGCACGGGCCATTGCGGCGCGTGGCCCTCGGGCGGGATGATGACGTGCACATGCATGTCGAACGCGTCGTAGCGCGCCAGATCCGTGCCGACGAAGGTGATCCGGCGCATATGCGGCGTGAGATCGACCACGCGGCGCACATGCACTTCGCGCAGGCTCGGAATGGTCTCGTCGGCGCAGCCGTCTCCGGTCCAGACGATGGATGCGTCCGTGGCGCCGGGAAGCTCCTGGAGATGCGAGGCGAGCATGAACTTGACGACGGCGAGGGAGGTCTCGTCGGTCGCCTCCGCCTTCAGGGCGAGCAGGCCCTCGGCGGCGACGAGGGTGCCGGTGCCGACATCGAAATCGACCCGCCCGCGTCCCGGCTCGTGGAGCACGGGGATGTCGTGTTCGAGGAAATGCTCGCACAGGTCCGCGATGTATCGCCCGGCATCGGCGAGGCGCACCTGGGCTTCGGAAGCCATGGCTGTCACGGGGTGTTCTCCACGATGGCGGGACGGCGCGAAGTCTGGCCGCGGATCGGCTGGTGGCTGTAAACGAGGACGGACGGACACACAACGCAAAACAAGGTGACTGATTTCATCGAAGCGCACCGGATCGATTATTTATAGTTGATAGAAAAACGACCATCATCGAGAATGCTTTCCGCGCTTTTGTCGCCGTGTCTTCGCAACCCGGCAAAGAACCGATTCGATGTCTCGATCCCGCCTCCGTGATCGCGACGCCCGCAACAGGCAGGCTAAGAATTTTACCCGCCGCCAGCACAGGCACGAACACGCTCCGTCTAAAGAGAAATTCGACCCCACTTTTTATCGTTATATTGTCAAAGACAAAATATTGATCGACACAATGTCGACAAAACTGGGCGATCTCCCATATCGGTACTCGACCGGCACCTGACACTGGCCAGGAACAGGACGGGCCAGGTCTTGCCGCCATCGAACCGAAACGGGAGAATGCATGAACGATGTCGATTTTCGCGAGATGCTCGATGCCCATTGCCTGATGCAGGCGGGCTGCTACGTCTCGGACATCGAAACCGCGCCGGATGGCGGGCGCTATCTCTGGTCGAACGCGATTCCGGAGCCGGGTTTCAACGTCGGCGTCGAGACCACCGACCTCGCCTGGGTCCGGGCGACCTCCGCGCGGCGCGGCCGGCTCCCGGCCCTCCTCGTCACCGAGGGCGGGGACGCGCTTAGCGCCCATCCGGACCTGCAGGCCGCCTTCCCGACCCGCTGGATGCTGGGCGATTGCCGGGACGTGCAGGCGCCAGTCATGCCGGAGGGGCTGACCCTCGCGACGGAGGTGGCGGCGGCTCCCGGCGAGGGCTACCTGTCGGTCTGCGGCGGCCTCTACGACGACGTGGGCGTGAATGCGATCGCCGAGGCGGTCTTCCTGCCGGTGCTGCGTGGCGCCCGGCCCGTCGAGGGGGTCGAGACGCGCCACCTCACCGTGAGCGCAGATGACGTTCCGGTGGCCTGCGCCTCGGTCTACCGGGCGGGCCGCCTTGCCGGACTCTACAATGTCGGCAGCCTCGCGACGCGGCGCGGGCACGGCCTCGGCGCCCTGGTCACCCGGGCGGCGATGGCGAGCGCCCGGCAGGCCGGCGCGGAGACGGTGATGCTCCAATGCGTGGCCGGCGGCCATGTGGAACGGCTCTATGCCGACCTCGGCTTCACCGTGGCGGCGAGCCCGACGCTGATGGTGTTCGCGCCGGGCGCCGGCTCGCAACGATAGACGACACGCCTCCCCGGCGGATCTCGGGCCTGCCCGAGATCCGTCGAGCTTGTGGGGAGGAGTTGGAGGTGGGGGTGGTCGGGTGACACTCCGTTTGCGGAGGCTGGCGGTACAATCCACACCCCTAACCTCTGCCCACAAGCTCCTGGATTCACGCCTCCGCCCGGCGGACGTTCCCGCTTCCCAAGAGGGTTCGACCAGAGGCACGACGGGCTCCCTCTCCTGGAAGAAGAGGGCTGGGGTGAGGTGTGGTCCATCCCCGGAAAACTCACACACCTCTCCCTGTCCCTCTCCTTCCAGGAGAGGGGACCCGCGCATCCTGCGAGATGTATGAACATCGTAGTCCCACAAGGGGGAGAGGGACGCGGTCTGCTTGAAAGAGCAGGTGTGTGAATCCAGTAGCCCCCCACGCGGAGACGGCAGGCACGCCGAATGACCTTGTGCGGTCACAGCGAGGCCGCGAAACTGTCGTGGAACATCGTGGAATCCACGATCTCCCGGTGGGTGACGTCGGGGATCACGGTCACCTGTTCCACCCGGTTGGAGTAGCGGCCCCAATCCACATGGTTCAGCCCGCGCTCTACCGACTTGCCGGCGAGCCAGACGCGGATCGGGCAATCGAACCTGTCCGCCCGGTAGCGGCGATAGAGCAGCGTGTTGTCGACGAAGGTCCAGAGTTCGTATTCCTTGCTGCCGACGCCTGGGCCATCAAGGGGCAGCGGATCGGGGGCGGCTGCCACATAGGCGAGGAACTGCTCGTGGAGTTCCGGGTCCATGCGCCGGAACAGGTCCTCCCAATCGGCCCGCATCGGCGAGCGCTCCAGCCAGGACGCGACATTTTCGTGGAGGCGGCGGCGCTGCTCCGGCGTTAGCACCGGCAGGGCGCCGACGGCGAAGCTCACATCGATGTCGCAGACGTCGAGCATGCCGACGAAGGAGAGATCGATTCGCGAGCCCAGCATCCGCGCCGCCTCGTAGGCGAGGACGCCGCCCCAGGACCAGCCGAGCATGGTGCAGGGGCGTCCGGCGCTCTCCTTCTCGATGATCTCCGCATAGCGCGCGGCGATGTCTTCCACCGAGACCACGCTCTTGCGCGCATCGGTGAGGGAGTAACAGACGAAGCCGGTGACAGGCTGGTCCGGCCCGAGGCGGCGGACTAGGGGCGCGTATTCGCGGGTGTTCACCATCAGGCCGGGGAAGCAATAGAGCATCGGGCGGTCGCCCGTCGCCCGCAGGCGCACCACCTGCGCGGTGCCGACGGCGTCGGCGGTGAGCGCCGCAGCCAGGGTCTCGACGCTCTGGTTGTTGAAGATGTCGGCGATGGTCGGGCTGCGCTCCGGGAAGGCCGCGCCGAGGGCGGTGAGCACGCGCAAGGCGGTGAGCGAGTTCGCCCCGGCCTCGAAGAAGTTCCGGTCGGGCGGGATGGCGGGGAGGCCGAGGGCCTTGGCCCAGATCTCGGCCACCACGGTCTCGGTGGGGGTGAGCGGACGCGAGGGACCGCCCGTCGCCTCGACCAGCGGCGCGGGCTCCGGC
>NZ_VRVC01000021.1:0-48552 GCF_008040005.1 Methylobacterium sp. WL19 | reverse complement strand
GACGTCACCCTCTCCGATGTCGACCTCGACGCGCTGAACGGCGGTCTGGGCGACTATGCCGGCGCCACGCTGACGCTGGCCCGCCAAGGCGGGGCGGACGCGCAGGACGCGTTCGGCTTCGACGCCTCGGGCTTCACGGTCTCGGGCAACAGCCTGCGCGACGCGAACGGGGCGACCTTCGCCACCTTCACCGACACGGCCGGCACGCTCACGATCACCTTCACCGGCACGAACGTCGCCACCTCGGCGCTCGCCGACGCGGTGGCACGCGCCGTCACCTACGCCAACACCTCCGACACGCCTCCGACCTCCGCCACGCTGGTCTGGACGTTCTCGGATGGCAATGCCGGCGCCCAGGGCTCGGGAGGCGTCGGGACTACCACCGGCACCACCACCGTCACGATCACGGCGGTGAACGACGCGCCGATTCTCAGCGGCACCCAGGCGACGCTCCTGGCCGGCACGGAGGACACCGCCTTCACCGTGACGACGGTCGAGCTGCTCAAGGGCTTCGCCGATCCCGAGGGCAGCGCCCTCGTCCTCTCCGGCCTCAGCGTCGACCACGGCACGATCGTGAGCAACGGGGCGGGCGGCTACACCGTCACCCCGACGGCAGACCATAACGGCCCGCTCACGATCAGCTACAGCGTCGGCGACGGCACGGCGTCGACCCCCGCCACCCTGAGCACGACCCTCGAGGCGGTGAACGACGCCCCGCGTCTCACCGGCACCCAGGCGACCCTGGCCGGCACGGAGGACACCGCCTTCACGGTGACGGAGGTCCAACTGCTGCAGGGCTTCGCCGATCCGGAGGGCACTCCCCTCGTCCTCTCCGGCCTCAGCGTCGATCACGGCACGATCGTGAGCAACGGGGCGGGCGGCTACACCGTCACGCCGGCCGCCGACTACAACGGTCCGCTCGTCATCAGCTACGACGTTGGAGACGGCACGACGTCGATCCCCGCCACCCTGAGCACCACCCTCGCGGCGGTGAACGACGCCCCGCGACTCACCGGCACCCAGGCGACCCTGGCAGCCGGCACGGAGGACACCGCCTTCACGGTCACGGCGGCCGAGCTGCTCCAGGGCTTCGCCGATCCCGAGGGCACGGCCCTCGTCCTTTCCGGCCTCAGCGTCGATCACGGCACCATCGTCAGCGACGGGGAGGGCGGCTACACCGTCACGCCGGCCGCCGACTACAACGGCCCGCTCGTCATCAGCTACAGCGTCGGAGACGGCGCGACCTCCATCCCCGCCACCCTCAGCACGACTCTCGAGGCGGTGAACGACGCCCCGCGCCTCACCGGCACCCAGGCGACCCTGGCGGCCGGTACGGAGGACACCGCCTTCACGGTCTCGGCGGCCGAGCTGCTCCAGGGCTTCGCCGATCCCGAGGGCACCGCCCTCGTCCTCTCCGGCCTCAGCGTCGATCACGGCACGATCGTGAGCGACGGGGCGGGCGGCTACACCGTCACCCCGACGGCAGACTACAACGGCCCGCTCGTCATCAGCTACAGCGTCGGTGACGGCGCGCTGACGATCCCCGCCACCCTGACCACGGCGATCACGGCGGTGAACGACGCACCGCGCCTCACCGGCACCCAGGCGACCCTGGCGGCCGGTACGGAGGACACCGCCTTCACGGTCTCGGCGGCCGAGCTGCTGCAGGGCTTCGCCGATCCGGAGGGCACTCCCCTCGTCCTCTCCGGCCTCAGCGTCGATCACGGCACGATCGTGAGCGACGGGGCGGGCGGCTACACCGTCACCCCGGCCGCCGACTACAACGGTCCGCTCGTCATCAGCTACAGTGTCGGCGACGGCACGACGTCGATCCCCGCCACCCTGAGCACCACCCTCACGGCCGTGAACGACGCGCCGTCGTTCTTCGGCGCCGGGACCGGCAAGGTGCTCACCCCGGTCGGCGCCGACGGATCGTCAGACACCGGCCGAAGCGTCACGGTTCAGCCGGACGGCAAGATCCTCGTCGCGGGCTATGGCGACGGGACCGGCGGCACCGACTTCGCGCTGGTGCGCTACAACGCGGACGGTAGCCTCGACACCGGCTTCGGCCCGGACGGGACCGGCAAGATCCTCACCCCCGCCGCCCCCGGCACGGCGTCAGACTATGGCCAGAGCGTCGCGCTCCAGACAGACGGCAAGATCGTCGTCGCGGGGTATGGCGTAGGTGCCGGCAACCGTTACGACTTCGCGCTGGTGCGCTACGACGCGGACGGCAGCCTCGACACCACCTTCGGCACGGGCGGAAAGGTCCTCACCCCGGTCGGCACCGGCCTGTCGAGCGACCAGGGCAACAGCGTCACGGTCCAGGCGGACGGCAAGATCCTCGTCGCGGGTTACGGCGAGGGCAGCGAAGGCCAAGACTTCGCGCTGCTGCGCTACAACGCGGACGGTAGTCTCGACACCGGCTTCGGCCCGGACGGAACCGGCAAGATCCTCACTCCGATCAGCGCGGGCACGGCGTCAGACCAGGGCAACAGCGTCACGCTCCAGGCGGACGGTAAGATCGTCGTCGTGGGTTCCGGCTGGGGCAACGGCCAAGACTTTGCTGCGGTGCGCTACAACACGGATGGCAGCCTCGACACCGGCTTCGGCCCGGACGGCACCGGCAAGATCCTCACCCCGGTCGGCGCCGGCATGTCGAACGACGCCGGCTACAGCGTCACTGTGCAGGCGGACGGCAAGATCGTCGTCGCGGGCTACGGCCAGGGCAGCGGGACCGGCTACGACTTCGCACTGGTGCGCTACAACGCGGACGGTAGCCTCGATACTGGCTTCGGCCCGGACGGGACCGGCAAGATCCTCACCCCGGTCGGCACCGGCACGGCATCGGACTTTGCCTACAGCGTCACGGTCCAGGCGGACGGCAAGATCCTCGTCGCGGGTGAAGGCAATGGCAGCGGCGGCACCGACTTCACGTTGGTGCGCTACAACGCGGACGGTAGCCTCGACACCGGCTTCGGCCCGGACGGGACCGGCAAGATCCTCACCCCGGTCAGCGACCGCACGGCGGAGGACGTTGCCAAAAGCATCACGGTCCAGGCGGACGGAAAGATCGTCGTCGCGGGCTACGGCATCGGGAGCGGCACCGGTTACGACGTCGCTGTGGTACGCTACAACGCGGACGGCAGCCTCGACACCACGTTCAACGCCCCGAACTCGCTCGGCGGCACGGTGGCGTTCACCGAGAACGGCAACAGCGTTCGCCTCGACGCCGACGTCACCCTCTCCGATGTCGACCTCGACGCGCTGAACGGCGGTCTGGGCGACTATGCCGGCGCCACGCTGACGCTGGCCCGCCAAGGCGGGGCGGACGCGCAGGACGCGTTCGGCTTCGACGCCTCGGGCTTCACGGTCTCGGGCAACAGCCTGCGCGACGCGAATGGGGCGACCTTCGCCACCTTCACCGACACGGCCGGCACGCTCACGATCACCTTCACCGGCACGAACGTCGCCACCTCGGCGCTCGCCGACGCGGTGGCACGCGCCGTCACCTACGCCAACACCTCCGACACGCCTCCGACCTCCGCCACGCTGGTCTGGACGTTCTCGGACGGCAATGCCGGCGCCCAGGGCTCGGGTGGCGTCGGGACTACCACCGGCACCACCACCGTCACGATCACGGCGGTGAACGACGCGCCGATTCTCAGCGGCACCCAGGCGACCCTGGCGGCCGGTACGGAGGACACCGCCTTCAAGGTGACGACGGCCGAGCTGCTCCAGGGCTTCGCCGATCCCGAGGGCACGACCCTCGTCCTCTCCGGCCTCAGCGTCGATCACGGCACCATCGTCAGCGACGGGGAGGGCGGCTACACCGTCACCCCGACGGCCGACTATAACGGCCCGATCACGATCAGCTACAGTGTCGGCGACGGCACGGCTTCGACCCCCGCCACCTTGACCACCACCCTTGAGGCGGTGAACGACGCACCGCGCCTCACCGGCACCCGGGCGACTCTGGCGGCCGGTACGGAGGACACCGTCTTCACGGTCTCGGCGGCCGATCTGCTGCAGGGCTTCGCCGATCCGGAGGGCACTCCCCTCGTCCTCTCCGGCCTCAGCGTCGATCACGGCACGATCGTGAGCAACGGGGCGGGCGGCTACACCGTCACCCCGGCCGCCGACTATAACGGCCCGCTCGTCATCAGCTACAACGTCGGAGACGGCACGACGTCCATCCCCGCCACCCTGAGCATGACCCTCGAGGCGGTGAACGACGCCCCGCGACTCACCGGTACCCAGGCGACCCTGGCGGCCGGCAGAGAGGACGCTGCCTATACGGGTCGGCTCTCCGACCTACTGAAGGGCTTCACCGACATCGACAGCGCAACGCTCGCGGTCACGAACCTGAGGGCCGATCATGGCACGGTGACGATCACGGGCGGGACCTTCACGCTTACGCCGGACGCCGACTATAACGGTTTGGTCACGCTCAGCTACGATGTCGGCGACGGCACGGCCGTCACGGCAGCGACCCGGGCGCTGACTCTCGCCTCAGTCAACGACGCCCCCGTCGTGACCGATGACGTGATCGAGGTTGTTCAGCGAAGTTCCGTGGCGAGTGGCGTGCTCGGCAACGACATCGACTCCGATGGCGGCATCCTGACGATCACCGCGATCAGGGCGGTAACCGCCGGTACGGCCAAGACGGCCGTCGACGGTACCACTGTGATCGCCGGCCGCTACGGCACGCTGACCCTGCAGGGGGACGGCAGCTACACGTACGAAGCCAATACCGAGGGCCGGGTCGCGGTGGGAGCAAGCGTCGTCGACGACTTCCTCTACACGCTCTCCGACGGTCAGGGTGCCACCGGTTCCGCGCATTTGCGTGTGACTGTCACTGGCTCCAACCAGGGTGATGCGGGCGACAATATCTTCCTGCTGACCGGCCCGGGGACGAGGGCCTCCGGGTATGACGGCGACGACACCTACATCGTCGACAATGCCGGTGATCGTGTCTTCGAGGCGGCAAGCGGCGGCAGCGATACGGTGATGACGAGCGTGAGCTACACGCTGGCAGCCGGTCAGGAGATCGAGACGCTGAGGACCACGAGTGGCGTCGGCACGACCGCCATCAAGCTCACGGGCAACGAGTTCGCCAACAAACTGGTGGGCAATGACGGCGACAACGTCCTCAACGGCGGCAAGGGAGCCGACCTGCTCTACGGCAAGGCCGGTAACGACACCTACATTGTCGACGATGCCGGTGATCGTGTCTTCGAGGCGGTAAGCGGCGGCAGCGATACGGTGATGACGAGCGTAAGCTACACGCTGGCAGCCGGTCAGGAGATCGAGACGCTGAGGATGACGAGCGATGCCGGCACGGTCGCCATCCAGCTCACCGGCAACGAGTTCGCCAACAAGCTCGTGGGCAATGACGGCGACAACGTCCTCAACGGCGGCAAGGGAGCCGACCAGCTCTACGGCAGCGCTGGCGACGACACTTACATCGTCGACGATACCGGCGACCGTGTGGTCGAGGCCGCTGACGGTGGCACCGACACGGTGAGGACCAGCGTGAGCTACACCCTGTTGGCCGGCCAGGAGATCGAGACGCTGAGGACGACGAGCGACGCCGGTACGACCGCCATCCAGCTTACCGGCAACGAGTTCGCCAACAAGCTCGTGGGTAATGACGGCGACAACGTCCTCAACGGCGGCGGGGGAGCCGACCAACTCTACGGCGGCGCCGGTAACGACACCTACATCGTCGACGATGCCGGTGATCGCGTCCTCGAGGCGGCTGACGGGGGCATCGACACGGTCAAGACCAGCGTGACCTATACGCTGTTGGCCGGCCAGGAGGTCGAGACGCTGAGGACCACGAGCGACACCGGCACGGCCGCCATCGACCTCACCGGCAACGCGTCCGCCAACAAGCTGGTGGGCAATGACGGCGCCAACGTGCTGAACGGTGGCGCCGGTGCCGACGTGCTCAACGGCAGGGACGGCAGCGATACGTTCGTGTTCTCGTCGAACCTCGGCTCCGCCAATGTCGACCGCCTCGCCGACTTCTCGGTGCCGGAGGACACGATCCAACTGGCTCGGGCAGTGTTCAGCGCTCTCGCCACAGGCCAGCTTGCGGAGGCCGCGTTCAAGGATCTCGGCAATGCCGGTGCCGTGGTGGATGCGACCGACCGCATTCTCTACAACCACAAGACCGGCGCGCTTTCCTACGACGCCGACGGCAACGGCACGGCCAGCACCGCCGTCCAGTTTGCCGTCATCGGCACGAAGGAAACACTGACCCACCTCGACTTCCTGGTGGCGTAAGCGGCGCGACACCCCCTGGCCGATCCATTCTGTTCGGCCAGGGCTTTATGGGCTGTCGAGCCTTCGGCTCCATGCAAGGCATACCGGCCTGGCAGGCATCTTGAGACTGTTAAGGACCGTATGTGAACCGCCTCGGGTTTTTCGGAGGCTCCAACTCTTGAGAGGATGGAGCCTCCGAAAAACCCGGGGCGGTTCAATGCCCGAAAAACCTGCGCTCAGCGCGGACCATTTTGCTGGGTCAGGATAACGCTGTCGCGACGGCCCTGCGCATGGTGCCCATGGCCGATAGTGGCGACATTGCCGGCTGCTGGAACGGTATCTTCGGGTTCCGGCCATCCATGGGCAGGGGGCCCGTCGCTGCCGGGTCCGGAGGGCTATATCCAGCAACTTGCCACGGATGGTCCCATGGCGCGGAACGTCACCGATCTCGCGCTCCTCTTATCGGTGATGAGTGGGCCCGATCCCCGTGCACCCCTTATCCCTTTGCTCAGGCCAAGCCCTGGCCCACGGTCATCGCCGGCACGTCCATGGATACGTATCATCGCTGGATCGAAGTGGTGGTACCAGCGACCTTGTCCGGATGCCCCACGATCTGCCTGCCGTTGGCTCCATGGGCACAGGACGGACGATCATCGGGGCTGCAACTCATCGGAAGGCCGAGACAGGGCGCTGCTCTGCATAGCCCGTGCATTCGAGGAAGTGAGTTACGATCACAGCGACTTCCTTCATGAAGAGATGGGCATAAACAGCAGCGCTGTTTGCCGCCTTCAACGTTCTGTACGGCACCTTGCTCGGCCGCGGCACGCAGCATCATCGCCACGGCAAGGTCAAGCGCCTCCTTGACACAATTCAGGGCTTCTTCTCCGGCCTGACCCGTCGGCGCTTGCCGCAACATACCTTCACTGGCGTCGGCGACCCGACGATGTGATCGAGCGCGGCAACGCAGGTTACCGGGAATTGCTAAACTGATAGCGCAAAGCAGATAAGCTTTGCGCTTTTGCCTAAATATTAAAATTCAATCAACAAGCACAATCAATGGGGCCCAAGCGAAGTATCAGTATCGATGCGCTTGGGCCTAATTTCTCTTCAGCGATTCACCAGCGGTAGCGTAGCGTCGCCAGCACGGTTTGACGATTGCCGTAGAAGCAGCCGGTCGCGGCGATGCAGGTCGATACGTAGGTCTTATCGAACAGGTTCGTCGCATTGACCGCGAGATCCACGCCTTTGAGCGCTGGGTAGCGGTAGCCGAAATCATACCGAACGGCCGCGTCGACCAAGGTGACGACCGGGATATGGTAGAGGTTGGCGTTGTCCCCGACCGAGGCACCGATGTAGCGCACGCCCGCCCCGAGACCGAGCCCGGCCCAATCGCCCGTTCGGACCGTGTAGTCGAGCCAGGCCGACGCCTGGTGTTGGGGCACGAAGGGAAGTTCGTTCCCGATGATGCTTGCCCCGGCCGCGTTTGCATTGGCCTTGGTGATCTCGCTGTTCATGGCGGCGTAGGAGGCGATCAGGTCGAGGCTTTCGGTCAGGCTGGCCTTGACCTCCAGTTCCACGCCGCGGACGCGAGCCTCGCCGGTCTGCGTATTGAACCGGAAATCCACCGAGTCCGGTGTCAGAACGTTTTTCTGCGTCAGATCGAACACCGTTCCCGTCATGAGGAGGTTCGTGCCGGGGGGCTGAAACTTGATGCCGCCTTCGATCTGCTCACCCTCCGTCGGTGCGAAGGGCTGGAGGGCTCGGTCCGTGCCGGCCGTGGGCTGGAACGAGGTGGCGTAGCTGATGTAAGGGGCCAAGCCGCCATCCAGCAGATAGCTCAGCCCGACGCGGCCCGTGAAAGCGGCGTCATCCTGTTTTACCTGGGAAAGCACACCGTTCGCGGCATTCGTCGTGCGGGTCACCGCGTCGGCCCAGTCCTGACGCCCGCTGACGGTCAGGCGGAAGCCGCCGAAGCGGATCTCGTCCTGCGCGTAGAGTCCGGTCTGGTTTCGTCCCTGGGTGATCCGCGTGCCGAGCGGGGGACGCGTGACCGTGCCGGCATAGACCGGGGCGAACACGTCGAGGGAGGGCACGGACCGTAGCTGGGACTCGTCGTACCGGGCGTCTTCGCGCAGATAATCCGCACCGAGGAGAAGCGTATGCGCGAAGGGGCCGGTGGAGAAGCGGGCTTCGGCCTGGTTGTCGATGTTGAACAGGTCCGACCGCTCCGGGAAGGCCCAGGCGTAGCGGGAGAGCGTGCTGTTATCGGCGCCGAGGCCGATTGCCTGCACACGCTGGGTATTGGCGTCGACATGCGAGTAACGCAGGTTCTGCCGGACGGTCCAGACGTCGTTGAAGCGATGCTCGAACGCGTATCCGATGAAGCCCTGCTGCAGCTTGAACCGGTCGTAATTCGGCTCTCCGATGAAACGGTTCGTGGGGATGCGCCCCTTAGGGTTCGCGTAGAGCGTGCCCAGGGCGGGCAGGCCCTGCGGCGCTCCCCCGCCGGGCGAGTCGATGTTGAGATACTGCGACAGGATCGTCAGGGACGTATCGGTATCCGGCCGCAGGGTGAGGCTCGGCGCGATGAAGACGCGGTCTTCCTCGAGATAGTCGAGTTGCGTCCCCGTGGTGCGGGCCAGACCGGTCAGTCGATAGAGGATCTTGCCATCCGGATCGATCGGCCCGGACAGGTCGAAAGCGGCCTGCGCACGCCCGAAACTGCCGGTCTGGAGTTGGATTTCACGCAGCGGCGTCGCCGTCGGGCGCTTGCTCACGAGGTTGAGCAGGCCCCCTGGGGAATTCTGACCATACAGTCCCGATGACGGCCCCTTCAGCAATTCGACACGCTCGAGACCATAGGATTCGACACGCGGTTGCGAGTAGCCTCGAGCACCAAAGGGTAGCCGCAATCCATCGAGGTAGCGGCCCGGCACGAAGCCTCGGACGTAGAGCCAATCATAGCGCACATCCGTGCCGTACTGGTTCATCACGCCGGGCGTGTAGAGCAGGGCCTGACTGACGCTCTGGGCCTGACGGTCCTCGATCTCCTTGCGCCCGACCACGTTGATGGCCTGTGAGGTCTCCAGGATCGGCGTTCCGGTCTTGGTCGCGGTGGCGCTGCGGCGGGCGACATAGCCGTGGACGGGACCTATGGCGTTCTCACCCGTCACCTCCAGCACGTCGAGGGCTACGGCCCCGGCCTGATCCGGGGCGACGACATCGGCCTGTGCCACCACGCGCAGGAGGGTGGCGGAGCGCTCGGCGGTGAACTGGGGCGTCAGTCCCGTGCCGGCCAGGAGCCGCCGCAACCCTTCCGCACGGTCGTAGCGTCCGACGACCGCGACCGAGCGCAGATGTCGGGTGGCGCTGCTGTCATAGATCAGCTGGACGCCGCTGGCCGTGCCATAGGCCGCGAGGGCTTCGTCGAGGGGCATGGCAGGAAGGGCGAAGTCGATCTCCGTGTCCTGGGCCGGCATGAGCGCCGATGCCTGGACGAGGTGTGGTCGACCCATCGCTGCAGCCGTGCCGGCATGCTCGATCGCTGCCGAAGCCGGAGCCGGCAGGGCGGCGACCAATGTCGCGAGACCGCTCAATCCAATGGCCATCCGGTACTGGTCCCGTCCCCGGTCTTGTCTGCTACGCCGCACCGTCATCAGCCCCATCGTCTCAAGGCGGCTTGCCACCGCTGCGCGACGGGTCGTGATCGCCCGTCTGACTCTTGAGACGCTGCGGAGCCCGTCACCCCGCAAGAAAAGTCCGTGACGGGTCAGCGCAGGATGACGAGCCGGTCGCTGAGTCTGAATTCGGAGAGTGCGAGGGCGGTGCGGATGTTCGTGAGTGCCTCTTCCGGACGGGACAGGTGGAAGATGCCGGTCACCCGCCGGATTGAAGCCGCCGAACTGCCCAGCACGATCCGACCGGGGCGATAGCGGTTGAGATCGTCGACCACCTGGGACAACGGCGTATCGCGGAAGACGAGAAGGCCGCGCCGCCACGCCGCTGTCGTCGCCGTGTCGATGGAATGAACGCCCCCTGCCCCGCGCGTCGTGTCGACCCCCTGGCCGGCGGCCAGCACCGTCGGCGGCGCGCCCGGTTCCGCGATCACCTCGACGGAGCCCGAGAGGCAGGAAAGCTCGGCGTCCGTCCCGCCGGTCCAACCGGTGAGCCCCTTGGCCGGACGGCAGCGAACGACGAACTCCGTCGCCATCCCGGGACGCGTGGCCACATGCGCCGGACCGACCGTCAGGAAGATCGGACGCGCATCGGCGGGGACCGTGACGGCGACGGCCCCCGCATGCAGGACGAGAGTGCCGGCTTCGGCTGTTCGGGCATCGAGGGCGGTTTCGGCATCGAGCTCGATCCGCACCCCTCCCGGCAGATCGACCGTCCGCACCTCTCCGGTGCCTGTTCGGAAATCCGCGCTCAGTTCGGGCCAGTTCACAAGGAAGGCAGCCCCGCTCGCGGCGATGGAGGCCGAGGCGATGCCCAGACCCGCACCCCGGAGAATCCGGCGGCGGGAGATGCCACGCGGTGCCACCCGGATAAGGGTGGGGGCGACCTGCTTCGGGAGCGCGATGCCGGCCTGGCGCCACAGCTTCGACGCGGCAAGGAAGGCGGCATCGTGCTCGGGCCGCGCGCGCCATGCGGTGAGGGCCTCGGCATCGGCGTGCGTTGCTGTCCCGGACGTCAATCTGACGATCCAGGCACGAGCCTCCCTTTCGACGGCCGCTAGGTCGCCGGACCCATCTTCACGATCGTGATCCCCGGCGGTCATAGCTTTCGCGCCTTCTCCTCGTGGGCACGCCGCAAGAGCATTCCGAGACTGCGGCGTGCAAGGGCCACTTTCCCGCAGCGACGGCGTGGACAGCCGATCCGACCGGATCCTCGGAGCCTTCGCTGGTCATTGGTATGACTCTGCAACACAGCCCCTCGGTTGCGGGCCGTTACGATGGTAGACGCCTCCGCCCGTGCCGCCCCGCAATCAGCGTCCATGGTGATCGATCCGTAAGCGCTCGGCGCAATGGTCCAGTGCCATCCGAACCTCCGATTCGACGGTGCGGAGCGAAACACCGAGATGCGTGGCTATGGCCGCATGGCTCATGCCCTCGATCCGGCTGAGACGGAATGCAGTCGCCCGGCGAGGCGGCAACTCGGACAGCGCCTGCGTCAGACAGCGGAGATCGGCTCGTGCCTTGGCATCCCGGTCAGGTCCCGGTGCGTCATCCGGCACCGAAAGATGGGCGGCAATGTCATCCGCGCTGAGCAGGCATGCCCGACGTGCCTCGGCTCGCCGATGATCTATCGCCAAGTTCGCCGCGACCTTGAATAGGAATGCGCGTTCGTTCTGCAGCGGGGGATCGTCCAGGGCGACATGGGCCACCCGAAGAAACGTCTCGTGCGCGAGATCGGAGGCTTCGTGAACACCCACTTTCCGACCGAGAAACCGCAAAAGTGCCTCGCGATGGGTGCGATAAAGTATGCTGAGCCGGGACTCCTGTTCGGACTGCGTTCGGGAAACGCGGAGCATTTCGAGTGCCGAGTTAAAGCATCCTGGAACAGATGCGCGTAAATGATCGGATTGCAAAAATCCGTTACACACACAAGAGGCAATTCACGCAGAGTCGTGATGCTATCAATATTAGAATTAGTACAATGAAATAATCAATTCAGTTTCGGACGGCGTATGCGCGGCCATGCCTCGGATGCTTTCCTGAATCGTCTCATTGGGAGCTATATTTGTATGTATTATAGACTAACTCATGAATTTTTAACTGTGTATCATATTTTAAAAACTGTTGTGAGTCGCAGAATACCTATGAACTTTTCATTCGGCAATCGGGAGCGGCCGACTTTCTGTACTAAATTCCCATCGAGGCAATCTGTATCGCCGCAAAGCAAGGAATTACTTATTCGTAAGCTTTAGATTTAGGAAGATGCTGCCGATAAAATTTAGTAACGGCTCGTCGCTAGCCGACGTCATTCATCGCCGCATCATCTTACCTTCTACCTTGAATGTTTGAGGCAGATCCTCTGTCCCTGCCCTTCCCCAAAGAGGAGTCGGAGGCTCGTTCACACGCGGGAGCGCCGAGAGTCTCCCGTAGGAAACTCGCCGCCCTAATCCTCTATCGCTGCATGGAATTCACGGAAAACCGCTTCGAGATCTCGGTGCGCACATGCTCGCGGAACAGGCGTACGCGTGCCGGCAACTCCCGTCCCGCCAGGCTCACCGCCCTCAATGCCCCGCCCGTGGTGGCCCAGGGCTCGAGAACCCGAACGAGCAGGCCCGCTTCGAAGCCACGGGCAGCGATCAAGCTCGGGAGGTGCCCGATGCCCGCCCCGGCCAGGGTCAGTCTGAGTGTCGTCGCGAAGTCGCTTGCCCGGATGGCGGGACGGATGCCGACCTGTTCCGTGCGCCCTCTGCCGTCGTTGAGAAGGATGCCCATCACGCCGGGCCGTTCGCGCGCAAGGATCACGTCGTGTTCTGCCAAGGCCGCAGGCGCTGTGGGAGCCGGCTTCGAGGCGAGGTAGGCGGGCGTCGCATATAACGCCATCCAGACGTCCAGGATCCGGGTGGACCGGTAGCCCGTCTCCTCCACGTCCCCCAGTCGCAGGGCGAGGTCGATCCGATTGGCCGCCAGGTCGAGGCGCGTATCGGTGTTCAGCATCTCGACCGTGACCTGCGGGTAGGCCTCTCTGAAGCTGGCGACGATGTCGGGCATCACCTCGATGCCAAAGTCGACGGAGGTGGTGATCCGCAGGTGTCCTGCCGGCACCGTCCGTGCGTCGCGGGCCGTCTCCGCCGCTTCATCGAGGAGAGCCAGGCATTCCTGGACCTTGGCGTGGAAGGCGAGGCCTTCCGCCGTCGGCGATACCGCCCGAGGATGGCGCGCCATCAAAGTAGCACCCAGGGCGGTCTCGAGCCGTGAGAGTCTTCGGCTGACGCTGCCCTTGGTCTCGCGCAGGCTCTCTGCCGCCGCCGTGACGGTGCCGAGATCGACGACGGCGCAGAACGCCCGCAGGTCGTCGAGATTGCCGCCGAAGGTTTCCGTTCTCGCAACCATGTGGTGCGAGATAGCAGGCTCTACGCGGCCTGCCAACGGGACTATTCGGATCGTCGTCAGGTTGCGGTTCCTTCCCGACCTCCCGTTCACAGCAGTTCGATTCCGTCTCGGAGACGACCATGAAACTCCTTCTCGCTTCAAGTCTCGCCCTTGCCACCGTCCTCGGCGGTGGTGCGTCGGCCCAGACGCCGCCGACCCGCGACCCTGCCCAGATCCAGGCCGGCACCTACGCCGTCGATCCCGGCCATACCCAGGTCGGCTGGCGCGTATCCCACATGGGCTTCTCGAACTATGCCGGCGGCTTCTCGGACGTCTCCGGCACCCTCGACCTGCAGCCGAAGACCCCGGCCACCTCGAAGCTCTCGATCAAGATCCCCGTCGCCTCGGTGACGACGACCAGCGACAAGCTCACCGGCGAACTCAAGGGCGACCAGTGGCTCGACGCGGGCAAGTTCCCCGAGATGACCTTCGTCTCGACCAAGGTGACGCCCGAGGGGAAGGACAAGGCCAAGGTCGCGGGCAACCTCACCCTGCATGGCGTGACCAAGCCGGTGACGCTGGACGTGACCCTGGTCGGTGCGGGCGTGAACCCGCTCAACAAGAAGGTCACGGTCGGCTTCGAGGCGACCGGGACGCTCAAGCGTTCTGAGTTCGGCGTGAAGACCTACGTCCCGCTGATCGGCGACGACCTGCACCTCACCATCGCGGGCGCCTTCGAGCGTCAGGACTGACACCAAGCGAGGAGAGCGGCCATGGTGTCCGGCCTGTCCGCGCGGCGCTACACCGTCGTGGCCATCCTTCTGCACTGGACGAGCGCGCTCTGCGTGCTCGCCCTCATCGGCATGGGCCTGGTCATGACACATGCAGGGCTGGCGCCGATGCGCCAGTTCCAGCTCTACCAGTGGCACAAGTCGGTCGGGATCACCGTCCTGGTCCTGACGGCCCTGCGCCTCGCCTGGCGCGTCGTGCATCGGCCGCCCCCGCATCCGGCCGGGATGCCGGCCCATGAGCGTCGGGCGGCCGGCGCGGCGCACGGCCTGCTCTACCTTCTGCTCATCGGCCTGCCCCTCACCGGGTGGGCGGTCGTCTCGCTGTCGCCCTTCAACATCCCCACGGTGCTGTACGGCCTCGTGCCGTGGCCCCACCTGCCCCTGGCCCCGCTCCTTCCGGATGCGGCCGCGGTCGAGAGAGTCCTCAAGCTCGTCCACGCCTACGGGGCGTGGTTCCTGACCGCGCTCCTCGTGCTGCACGTGGCGGCCGCGCTGCGCCACCACCTCATCCTCCGCGACGACGTCCTGCGCCGCATGCTGCCCGGACGCGGACCCGCGACATCGTCCGAACCCATGGAAGCGATCCGATGAACCCGCGAGCCTTATGCCTCCTGATCGCCCTGCAAGCGGTCGCCTCGCCGGTCGCAGCTGCGGAATGGGCGGTCGATCCGGCCAAGAGCGCGATCCGGTTCTCGGGCGTGCAGGTCGGCGCCCCGTTCTCCGGGCGCTTCGAGCGCTTCGAGGCGAAGGTGGATTTCGACCCCGCCAAGCCGGAGGCCGGGCATGCCACGGTGCTAATCGACATGGCGAGCGCCCGCACCGGGGACGTCCAGCGCGACGAGGCGCTGCCGCAGAAGGACTGGTTCGACGTGAAGTCGGCCAGCCAGGCCCGCTTCGAGGCTACGCGGTTCATCGACAAGGGCCATGGCGACTACGAGGCGGTGGGCACCCTGACGATCAGGGGCACGAGCCGACCGCTCACGCTCCCGTTCCACTTCTCGCTTGGCGAGGGCCAGGCCCGCGCAACCGGACATGTCGGCCTCGTCCGCACGGAGTTCGGCGTCGGACAGGGTGCCTGGGCTTCCGGGCAGTGGGTGGCGCTCGAGGTCGGGGTCGACGTGGACCTCGTCGCTATGTCCAAGCCCGGGACCTGATCCCGGGGCGGCGAGGAAGGACAGTGTCCTTGCGCTTCCTGCTCGTAGCTGCGGTGTAGTTCCCCACTATGGGATCCTGCCCCGCCCAAGAGAATCGCGGCGGGATCGTTTCGCTGGCCCGACGGCACGCACCACAAAAAGTCCTTCCAGCAAAAAATGTAGCGCGCCTTCTAGACGACCGGTCTAATTTCAATTAATTGAGGGCTATGGCACGCGTCACTGCACACACCGACACACGACAGGGCATCCTCGATACCGCCTACGGCCTCGTGGGCGCGAAAGGGTTCTCCGGGGTCGGACTCAACGAGATCCTGACCTCGGCGGGTGTCCCCAAGGGGTCATTCTACCACTACTTCGGCTCCAAGGAGGCTTTTGGGGAGGCTCTCCTGGCGGACTACTTCGAAACCTATCTCGCCGGCCTCGACGCGACGCTTGCAGAGCCGGGGCTGAGTCATGCCGAACGCTTGATGAACTACTGGCGAAAATGGCAGGCCACGCAGGGGAGCGTCGACTACCAGCGCAAATGTCTCGCGGTGAAACTCGCGGCGGAAGTCTCGGACCTGTCCGAGGCGATGCGCATCGCCCTCAAGGGCGGCACCGCCGCGATTATCGAAAGGCTCTCGCGGTCCATCGCGGCAGGCGTGGCAGAGGGTTCGCTCGGGATCGAGAGCGAGCCGTCGACGACCGCAGAGGACCTGTACCACGTCTGGCTCGGTGCGAGCCTGATGGCCAAGATCGTCCGGACCGACGCACCGTTCGAGGCGGCCATGGGAACGACCCGGCGCATCCTCGGCCTCGCGTCACCCTGATCCATGCCGTTCTGACGGCACGGAGTGCCGTCTTCTATACGTCTGAATTCAAGACGACTGGTCTACTTCCGTCTGGACGAGCCATCGTCCCCGGCCCGGCGGGTGAACCGACCACTCAGAGGGAGAAAACCGATGCCCCACCGCACGACAACACTTACCGCCTCGACCTTCGCCACCGCCGGACTGATGGCAGTCCTGACTCTGCGGGAAGCTGCGGCGCAGGAGCGGATAACGCTGGAGACCATTGGCGCGGTCCGCATGGCCCGGTTCGAGGAGGTCCGCGCGGCGAACCCCGAGCTCCGCCCCGCGCGGGCGGCCCCGGCGCGCGAACCCGTCGCGGAACGCACCGCGACGACACGGTAGCTCCGGCCCACCATCCCCGGGCCGGTGCCGTTCGCAGAACCGGCGGACGGCCCGACACACAAGACTTTTCTCGCACCCAAGCGAAAGACACGGAGAACGACAATGAAGATCCTCATGGTGCTGACCTCGCACGACCGCCTCGGCGACACCGGCCGCAAGACCGGCTTCTGGCTGGAGGAACTCGCGGCCCCCTACTACGTGTTCAAGGATGCCGGGGCGGAGGTGGTCCTGGTGTCGCCCGAGGGCGGCCGCCCACCCCTCGATCCGAAGAGCGCCGAGGCGAGCTTCCAGACCGACACGACACGCCGCTTCGAAGCCGACGCGGCGGCCATGGCGGTGCTCGCCGAGACGGGTAGGCTCGATGCCGTCGGCCACGAGGGCTTCGACGCGGTCTTCTATCCCGGCGGTCACGGGCCCCTCTGGGACCTCGCAGAGGATCCGGCCTCGATCAGGCTCATCGAGACGACGCTCGGAGCCGGCAAGCCCGTAGCCCTGGTCTGTCACGCCCCCGGCGTCCTGCGCCATGTCAAGGCAGCCGGCGGGAAGCCCCTCGTCGAAGGCCGGAAGGTCACCGGCTTCACGAACACCGAGGAGGAGGCCGTCGGCCTCACCCAGGTGGTGCCGTTCCTGGTCGAGGACGAGCTCAAGCGGAACGGGGGCCTCTACACCAAGGGAGCCGACTGGGGACCCTTCGTCGTGACCGACGGCCTGCTCATCACCGGCCAGAACCCGGCCTCGTCCGGCCCGGCCGCCGAGCGTCTCTTTGCCCACCTCGCGCGGAGCTGAGGAGGCGGGCGCCCTCGCCGGCGCCCGCGCCCGACCGATCCCGCCCCACCCATGATCGTCGCCCGGCCAGGCCAGGGCGATCCGCCTGCATCTGCGCCCTCGAAGGACCCCAGCCCATGTCAGCCGACATCGTCTTCTCGGACGCGACCCGTCTCGCCGAATTGATCCGCACGCGCCAGGTCTCGCCAGTCGAGGTCGTGCAGGCACATCTCGACCGCATCGCGGCGGTTGACCCCAAGGTCAACGCCATCGTCACCATCGCAGAGGGGGCGCTTTCCGCCGCGAAGGAGGCCGAGGCGGCGATCATGGCCGGCAGGGAACTCGGCCCCTTGCACGGCGTGCCGTTCACCGCGAAGGACTCCATCGACACGGCCGGCGTGATGACCCAGCGCGGCTCGCCCATCTTCAAGGGCCGCGTCCCCGACACCGACGCGACCAGCGTCGCGCGCATGAAGAAGGCCGGCGGCATCCTGCTCGCCAAGACCAACCTTCCCGAGTTCTCCTATTGGATCGAGAGCGACAACCTGCTCTCCGGCCGCTCGAACAATCCCTGGGACCTCGACCGCACGCCCGGTGGCTCAAGCGGCGGCGAGTCGGCTGCCATCGCGGCGGGCATGTCACCCCTCGGTCTCGGCACCGATCTCGCCATCTCGATCCGGGGTCCCGCCGCTCAGACCGGCATCGTCTCGCTGAAGGCGACGCACGGACGTGTGCCGATGACTGGCATCTGGCCGCGGGCGCCCCGCCGCTTCTGGCACGTCGGCCCGATGGCGCGCAGCATTCGTGATCTCGCGCTCGCCTTCTCGCAGCTGGCAGGCCCCGACGGACTGGACGCCTTCGCGACCAGCGCCGTTCCGTTCGATGCCGGCGTTGGTACCGTGCCGGATCGCAAGCTCAAGGTTGGCTGGATGGTCGGGCCGGGCTTCGGTCCCATCGACACGGAGGTGGCGGCGACCGTCAAGGCGGCGGCCGAGGCGCTCAAGGACGAGGGTCACCACGTAGAGGAGGTCCATATCCCGGCGCTGGAGCGGGATTTCGCCCTCGACGTGTTCAACAAGCTCCACGTCATGGAGATGAAGCCGGCTTTCCGGGAGGCGACCGCCGGGCACGAGGACCAGATGTACACGATGGCCAAGACCATGCTGTCGCTGCCCGACACCTCGATGGAGGATTACATCGCGGCCGAACAGGCGGCGGAGCGTCTCCGGGACGGCTATGCGACCTACTTCCGAGATTACGACGTCCTTCTCACCCCGGTGCTGCCGGTGCCGGCGCACAAACACGGCATCACCGAACTCGTCGTCAACGGCGAGACCGTCGACCTGACCTACCTGCAAGGCGCGACCGTGCCCCTCAACGTGACCGGCCTGCCGGGCCTGTCTATGCGCTTCGGGACCAGCCGGGAGGGTATGCCCATCAACGTGCAGTTGGTGGGGCGCTGGCAGGCAGAGACAACGATTCTGCATGCCGCCGCGGTACTGGAGGGCGTCAGCACAGTCCGCGGCCGGCACCCAAGCATCTGACAGGCGGGAGCCTGCCAGTGAGCGCTTCGGGGTCCCCGGCCATGACCGGAGTCGAATGGCGCAAATGTGGGTCGCGGCCAAACCCCGCTTCCCGAGCGAACGTCTGCTTCCTGTGATTTGCTATCCGAGACCGGACAGGAAGGAGATTACCCCCGCCCGGTATTTGGGCCAGATACAAAGCACAGGACCGAGACCTTCAAGCTCTCGACCGATCCCGCCTTCGTCGACAAGGTCCGGGACGTCGTCGGCCTCTATATGGCTTCGCCGCATCGGGCCGTGGTTCTGTGCGTCGACGAGAAGTCGCAGATCCAAGAACTGACCGGCACCGCGCCCGTACTGCCGATGCGACCTGGCCAGCCGGAGCGTCGAACCCATGACTATCGCCGCCAGGGCACGACCGACCTGTTCGCCGCCCTCGACATCCAAGCCGGGACTTTGATCAGCCGCTGCACACGCCGACATCCGCTTGGTGGCTCAACCTCGTCGAGGGCTGGTTCGCCCTCCTGACCCGACAGCGTCTGCAACGCGGCGTCTTCGAACAAACAAATGATCTTGAAGCTACGATCCACGCCTACTACTAGGTGAACATCCCTGGTTTGGCAGATCTGCGGGCCATCAACCCGGAAAGAACCCTCATTTAGGTTTCGCTTCAACCGGCGTGTCTTAAAAAGAAACGGCGAGCTCCGTCGAGGAGCTCGCCGGTCCGGTCTGTCTGGCGGTGGAGGGGCGGAGGTTTTTTGCAAGACAGAAGACGATTCCGGACGAGTCCGTCGCAAATATCCCCTCGCGTTTCAAAGATCTCTTTCGAGACCCAGTGGGATCCGGTGTTGAGACGAAACCCTGGACTTGGAGATACCGGCCTAGTCATGCCGATATCAAGGACACCATTCCTTGGGGAATGGATCTCGCAGCGCCTCGTGAAACGCCCGCCAGCCGCTCCGGTCGGCGGGAGCTTGGTGTGAGACACTCAGTTCGGCAGCGCGAACACGGTCAGCTGGCCACCGAGATTGGTATACTGGGACAGGGCGGTGTAGCCACCCACCGCGCCGAGACCGGCATTCGGGTCGGTCAGACCGGCCGCGAGGCCGATGCCGGCCCAGCCACCGACACCCGACAGGATGCCGATGAATTGCTTGCCCTTGTGCTGGTAGGTCATCACGTTGCCGACGATGCCCGACGGGGTCTTGAACTTGTAGAGCTCCTTACCGGTCTTCGAGTCGACAGCCTTCAGGTAGCCTTCGAGCGTGCCGTAGAACACCACGTCACCGGCAGTGGCGAGAGCGCCCGACCACACCGAGAATTGCTCGGGGTTGGACCAGACGATCTTCCCCTTGATGTTGTCCCAGGCGATGAAGTTGCCCATGCCGCCGTGACCGTTGGGAGCCGGGTACATGGCCAGCGTCGCGCCGACATAGGGCTGGCCCGCCGTGTAGGAGACCCGGAACGGCTCGTAGTCCATGCAGACGTGGTTGGTGGGCACGTAGAACAGGCTGGTCTTCGGCGAGAACGCAGTAGGCTGCTGGTCCTTGGTGCCCAACGAAGCGGGGCAGATGCCCTTGGAGTTTGTGTCCTCGCCGTTCTGCTCCGTCGAATACCGATCGACGACCAGCGGCCGGCCGTAGGTCTTGGAGCCCTTATCCATGTCGACCTTGGAGGCCCAGTTCACCACCGGATCGAATTTTTCCGCCACCAGCAATTCACCCGTGCTTCGGTCCATCGTGTAGGCGAAGCCGTTGCGATCGAAGTGGGTGAGGAGCGGCCGCTCTTTGCCGCCGATGGTCTGATCCGTGAGGATCATCTCGTTGATGCCGTCGTAGTCCCACTCGTCGTGCGGGGTCATCTGGTAGACCCACTTGGCCATGCCGGTGTCGGGGTTGCGTGCCCAGATGGTCATGGACCACTTGTTGTCGCCCGGACGCTGGACGGGGTTCCAGGTCGAGGGGTTGCCGGACCCGTAATACATCAGGTCGAGCTTGGGATCGTAGGAGAACCAGCCCCAGGTGCAACCGCCGCCCGTCTTCCACTGATCGCCTTCCCAGGTCTTCAGCGAGGAATCCTTGCCGATGGGTTTGCCGAGCGACGTGGTCTTCTCAGGATCGACGATGAGATCGCTGTCCGGCCCCATAGAATAGCCGCGCCATACCTTCTTGCCCGTCCTGGAATCGTAGGCGGTGATGTGGCAGCGCACACCGTACTCGCCGCCCGCGATGCCGACGATGATCTTGTCCTTGACCGGCAGAACTGTCGCGGTGTTGGTCTCGCCCTTCCTGGGGTCGCCGTTGACGACGGACCAGTTCACCTTGCCGGACTTGGCATCGAGCGAGACGACGGTGGTGTCGGCCTGGTGCAGGATGATCGCGCCGTCGGCATAGGCGAGACCACGGTTGACCGTGTCACAGCACATCACCGGGATGACCGCCGGATCCTGCTTGGGCTCGTACTTCCAGACGATGACGCCGTCCTTGTCGAGGTCGAGGGCGTAGACGATGTTCGGGAAGGGGGTGTGGACGTACATCATGTTGCCGACGACGAGCGGCGAGCCCTCGTGGCCGCGCAGGACGCCCGTCGAGAACGTCCAGGCCACCTGCAGTTGCTTCACGTTGCCGGCGTTGATCTGGTCGAGCTTCGAATAGCGCGTGTTGGCATAGTCGACCGTCTGCAGAACCTGCTCGGCCGGATCGGCTGTGCGCTTCAGGACGTCTTCGTTGGCCACGGCCAGCGACGCGCCGGACAGAGCCAGGGCGCTCAGAACGGAGCCATGCAACCAAACCGACTTCATCGATTCTCTCTACAATGATCAAGGGCTTCGAGCGGCGCTACTCGCCGGCTCGATTGAAGGCCGCCTCGGACACGCTCATTAAGCTCTTAAGAGACGCGGTTTGCGTAGGGAGGCCGTCCCGATCGGAGCTGGGATATTTTCCCGATCTATCCGCGCGTGCGCTCGTTCGCCTCGGAGGCCTCGCTCGAAGCTGCCTCGGCTTCGAGCGGTTGGCGGGTCTTCAGCAGCCCCGCACCGATGGCGAACCAGACGAGTTCGGCATCGGTCTGGAGACCGAGCTTCGCCTTGATGCCCGAATTGTAGTTCTGGATCGTCTTCTGGCTGAGGGAGAGCGCATTCGCGACGGCCTCCGTGGTGAGGCCCGAGGCGACGAGGCCCAGAACCTCGATTTCGCGCGGCCCGAGATCCTTGAGCGGCGAGGTCCGGCCCGACAGGCGCTCGGCGGCGATCTCCCGGGCGATATCGACGCTCACCGCCTGCTCGCCCTTGGCCACCGCCTCCATGACGGTGATCAGCTCCATGGGGGGACTGCTCTTCGTCACGTAGCCCATGGCGCCGGCCTCGAAGGCCTTGAGGGCGAAGGGAGCGCCCTGGTGCATGGTGAAGACGAGGATGCGGGCCGTCCGGTCGAACCCGCGAATGAGCCGGATCGCCTCGAAGCCGCTGGCCCCCGGCAGGCTGATGTCCATGACCACCACGTCGGGGCCCTTGGTCCGATAGAGACGGTAGGCGTCCATGGCGTTCTCGGCCTCCGCCGTCACGCTGTAGCTGCCCTGGCGCTCGAGGAACTTGCGGTAGCCGGCGCGCACCACGGGATGATCGTCGACGAGCATGATCGAGAGGCCGCTCACGCCGGGTGATCCAGATGGGATGCGACAGAGCCGGCCGCGCAGGGAATCGTGGCTTCGATCCGGATCCCCATTGGCGCCGCCCCGATGGAAAGGACGCCGCCGAGGGCCACCACCCGCTCCCGGATGCCAAGGATCCCATGACCGCCGCCCACGGTCAGGTCGGCCGGATCCCCGCCGCCATCATCCTCGACGATGAGCGACACGGCCCGCGCCGGCTCCGATGCGCAAACGATCCTCACCTTGACCTCGCTCGGCCGCCCATGCCGGACAGCGTTGGTAAGGCACTCCTGCGCGATGCGATAGAGCGCCAGGGCCACGGGTTCGGGCACGATTCCGGGATCACCCACGATGTCGAGGCGGAAGACCGGACGGGCGCTCCCGCTCGACGGTGCGGTGGAGGCGGCCTGGGGGGAGAAACTGCGCGCGTTCCAGGTGGCGACGAGATGATCGAGGCAACGCACCAACCCCATTTCGGTGAGTTCGGGAGGCCTCAGGCGAGCGAGCGCGTTGCGGAGCGTCTGCATCATGCGCTCGGTCAGGACGCCGATCTCCCCGGCATCCTCGGCAATGTCCGGACGGTCGCCGCGGGTCCCGGCGGCGATGGCCCCCGCGAGAGCGGAGGTCGCGGTGAGGCATTGACCGAACTCATCGTGCAAGTCCCGGCCCAGCGAACGGCGCTCTTCTTCCTGCACGATGAAGAGTCGCTTGGTCAGCGTCGCGCGCTGCTGCGTCGTGAGGGCCAGGCGTCCCGTCAGGTCATTGAAGGCCCGCGCGATATGCTGGAACTCGCGTGTCCGGAACGCCGGCAAACGCACGGTGAGGTCGCCGGTCTCGAGCCGTCGCAATCCGCCGGTGATGATCTCCGCGGGCATCAGGGCGTGTCCGACCACCAGTACGACGAGGAGGCAGATACCGCCCGACATCGTGGCCGCGATCAGGAACTCGACGCTCACCTGACGCCAGGCCTTGCGCAGAACGGCGGCATGATCCGCGACCGCCGAGACGGTCCCGACGCTGCGCCGATTGACGAGAAGATGCCGCTCGACGGGTCGGCTTTCGCCGAAGATCATGGTGTAGAGCCGGACGAAGATTTCCGGCGGCTCGGGGCTCACTTCCGTTTCGTTCCCGCACAGGCGCCGCGGCGTCTCGTCGAGCCATGTAATCGTGACGCAATAACCCGGACTGATGACGCGCAGAACATCGGAGCTGCGCCAGTCCGGAAACGCGTATTTGGCGTTGCGCCCCGCGCTTCCGCGCCACGTCAGCTCGCGCCAGCCAAACTCTTGCACCTCGCGCACGACCCGATCGGCCGAGGAAGTCGCATCGGCTTCGATGGTCCGGTTTACGTCGAGAACGACCCACACGACCGCACAGGCTAGACAGAGGAGCGCGATGGCAATCACTTGCAGGACAACGCTCGTGACGATCCGCATAACCTATTGTTCCTGCGCGCAGCGACACTACGCAGCTGCGTGCACGCTGGCGAAGGGGGGCTTTGCCAAGCGAGGCGCACTCTAATCAAGTCTTTTGTCGAATGATCGCAGGCGTTCCGGCCGTGTGGCAAGGCGGAATGACGCCGGCGTTGCTACTCGACGGTACGCCCCAGATGTCGATCAGCCCCCACAATGCCCAGGTTCATTTCCGTTTGGCATGGGCCGCTTCGCCGAGGCGCGCCACCGGTCGCTCGCTCGTCGCGATGCCCGAAGCGTCGAGCTAGCACTACTTTGGCATTCTTGCCTGAAGAGCCATGATGGAACTTCGTGGAGGTTCAAACCGCGTCAAAATCCTCTGGTTCGAGGCACCTGAGATTGCAGAATGCTCAGGCTATTTTTCTGCCTGTGGCGCAAATATAGGTCAAAATACTTTTTTTCCAAAGTAGTGCTGAAGGTTGTCATCAACCGCTTGTCAGTCGAGCGACCTGTTTGAGCATGAGGCAGACGAAGGCGACCATGTGGAGATCGGCGAGTGTGCTGGGATAGCGCTCGTAATCCTTGACGAGGCGGCGGAAGCGCGTCGCCCGGGCGAAGGAACGCTCCACGACCCAGCGGCGCGGCAGCAGCACGAACCTACGCTTGGCCTCAGGGAATTTGACGACCTCCAGTTCGATGCCGTGTTCTCGGGCGGCCTTGGCTGGCTTTTCTCCTGTACAGCCCTGGTCGACATAGCCGAGATCGACGCTGTCCCCGGTGGTGGCCTGCACGGCTTGCGCCAGATGCCCGACCTGGACCCGGTCGTCGGCATCGGCGGGGGTGACGTGAAGGGCCAGAAGATTGCCCAATGTGTCGACGGCCAGATGGACCTTCGAGCCCTTCTTGCGCTTGGCCCCATCGTAGCCGGCCCGCTCGCCGCTTTCGGGCGTCGAGCGCAAGGTTCGGCTGTCGAGGATGGCCGCGCTCGGCTCAGGAGAACGCCCGGAGGCCAGGCGCAGGAGCGCACGCAGATCGTCGGCGAGTTGCTCGAAGCAGCCTGCCGTCAGCCAGCGCTGGGCCTGCTGGTAGACGGCTTCCCAGGGCGGGAGGTCGTGGGGCATCCATCGCCAGGGTGCCCCCGTCTTCACCACGTAGCGCAATCCGTTGAACGCCTCGCGAAGCGAAGACTCACGCTGCCCCGCATCCTCGCGCAGCAGCGTCAGGTACGGTGCGCCGCGCACCCATTCATCATCGGAAACATCGGACGGGTAGGCTTGGCGCGAAGAGGTCATGCCTCCTCATCTGTATTCCAGACCGCTCAGGTCCACGACAGCCTCTAGCTTGCCGCGATAGCTCGCATCAGTGATTCTGCTCACGCATCAACGTCTGAACGAAGTGTGCGGCCTTGAGGGCTCGGGCATCGTCGCCATGGCGGGCGATCACCTGCACACCGAGCGGCAACCCGGTCGGGGTGCTTCCCACCGGCACGGTTACGCAAGGAACACCCATCAGCGTCCAGAGCCGGTTGAAGCGGGAATCGCCCGTGCTGGCATATCCTTCCGGCGCCGGGCCGGGCGCTGAGAGCGTCAGGATCACGTCCAGGTCATGCTCGGCGAACTGATCGGGCAATTGCCGCCGGGCGCGATTCGCCACCTTCAAGGACGCATCGTATGCCTTCGGCGACACGCCCTGCGCCTCATCGAGATGGGCTCTTAGAAGGGGGCCGAGGTTCGCGCGATGCGTGGCGTATTCCCAATTGAGCGCTTGGGCCGCTTCGAAATCCTGGATCGTACCATGAAACCCGAAGGCTTCGGCGAACACCGCCGGCAGGACCACGTCACACACGCGGGATCCTATGGCCTCGGCGGCGGCACGCACGCGTTCGAGGGCATCCAGCGCTTCGGGCTCCGCATCAGCACAGAAATCTTGCAGGACGACACCAATCCGCGGTGTACCCGGATTGGTTGTGGGAAGGTCGATGCCGGGACGCCCTGTCATCTGCGCGAGGGCGAGGGCGGCATCCGCGACGCCCGCCGTGAACAGGCCCAGCGTGTCGAGCGTCCAGGAAAAGCACTTCATGCCCACCGTGGGTAGGAGCCCGAAGGACGGTTTCATCCCCACCACGCCGCAATAGGCAGCCGGCCTGATGACGGAGCCTCCGGTCTGCGTACCGAGGGCCAGCGGCAGCATCCCCGCCGACACGGCGGCGGCCGAACCCGCCGATGAACCGCCCGGCGTATGGCCGGGATGGCGCGGATTGCGGGTTTGGGTCGGGTCAAGGAAGGCGAAGGCCGTCGTGGTGGTCTTGGCCAAAGGCACAGCGCCGAGCCGCCTCAGGCGCGCCACCGCGGCTGCATCGGCGCGCGGGCGCCAGCCTTCATAGATCGGCGATCCCATCTGCGTCGGCAGGTCGGCCGTGTCGAGGATGTCCTTCACTCCCACCGCAATGCCCGCGAGGGGCCCCTGCTCCGCCACGAACGGAACGGGATTACGGCTCACCAGCGCCTGGATCTCAGGCTCGTGCTCGGCGATCGCAGCTGTGGAGAGGGCGATGGCCTCACGTGGTGTGAGCGAGCCGGCATCGATCTGCTTGCGCAGCGACAGTAGGGAAAGCATGGGGCAGCGTCCCGATGATGGCGGCGTGCGGCTTTCAGGAGGCAGGAAAGGTGATCGGACGTGCGAGAACCGTCTCGCACCAGCGCGCCGTGCGGAGCAACGCCAGATCGTTGCGGTATGTGCCGACGAGCTGGATCCCGAGCGGAAGCCCTCGGCTCTCCCCAGCCGGAAGAGCGACCGCCGGCACGCCGAGGCAGGTCCAGGGGACGCAGAAGGCGGGGTCACCGGTCGAGGCCAGCCCTTCCGGGGCGGGACCGGCGGCGGGCAGGGTCAGGACTGCATCGTAGCCTGCCAGCACCCTATCGAGGTCCGCCCGCAGATCGGCCTGCCGCCGACGCGCTTCCACGTAGGCCACGGCCGGGATCCGCGCCCCCTCCGCCACGAGATCCTTGAGCGGCTGGCTCGTCCGGTCTGGAAAGCGCTCCACCAGCGATCCGAAGCAGACGCTCGCCTCGACGGCGAGGAGAGTGCGCGCGCAGTCCCACAGGACTTCGAACGCGGCGGGGAGCACGAGGTTGGACACATGGGCTCCGGCCGTTCGGAAAGCTGTCGTCGCGGAGTCGAGCAGCGCGCGCTGCTCCGGTTCGGCCCTGTCCCAGATCGTGGTCTGAACCAGCGCCAGGCGCGGCGCCTCGCGGGGGGGCAATCCCGTGTCGAGGTCGATGGAAAAGCCCGGCAATGGGCGGCCGTGCAGGTCCGCCTCGTCTCGGCCGATCAGACGCGCCAGGGCGAAGGCGGCATCCGTGACCGAGCGGGTGAACAGGCCGACATGGTCGAGGGAGGAGGCCAGCGGGTGAACGCCGACCCTCGGAATTGCGCCGTAGCTCGGCTTGAGGCCGACGACCCCGCAATAGGCGGCCGGCCGGATCACCGATCCGAAGGTCTGGGTACCGAGCGCCAGGGGAACGATCCCGGCCGCTACGGCAGCGGCCGAGCCGCTCGACGAGCCGCCCGGCGTGTGCCCGCGCCTCCATGGATTGTGCGTCGGCCCCGGGTGACGCCAAGCGAATTCTGTCGAGACCGTCTTGCCCAGTACGGAGGCCCCGAGGGACTTCAGGCGAGCGACGATCCAGGCATCCGCGGCGGGCACGTGGTCGGCATAGACGGGCGAGCCGTTCGTGGTTGGCATGTCGGCGGTGGCGATGATGTCCTTCACCCCGACGGGGATGCCCTCCCAGGCACCGTCTCCCGGCGCGGGATCCGCCGCGAGGACGGTGAAGGCGGAAAGATCCGAGCGCGCCCGGGCTGCATCATGGCAGGCCACGAGGTAATCGCCGGGGGACACGTGTCCATCGCGAAACGCCCGCAGGGCGTCGACGAGACCGAGGTGGTTGAGCATCAACGAGTCCGTTGTCTTGCGGAACCGAACGCCGCGCCGATGCGGCGTAGCGTTCGGACGTTTCCGGCCTCAGTTCGCCGCGAGGCTCTTCTCGATGAAGTCGCGGCGCACGAAGGTGGCGTAGTCGGGCAGGGCCGAGAGGTTGCCCAGTGCCACCTGGGTCTCCATGCCGGTTTTCAGGGCCTCGGCGGAGATGTCGACGCTGTCGGGATAGACCTTCTCCCGCATCATGCGTTTGACCGCGGCTTCGACGACGGCGGGGTCGAGGTTGGGGAACTGCTTCTTGGCGATGGCGATGGTCTTCTCGGGCTCGGCATGCATGAAGCGGATCGCCTTCTGCATCCCGGTGACGACTTTCTGGGTGATGGCCGGATCGACGTCCTTGCGGGCGCTCACGGAGGAGAAGGCGTAGGGACCGTAGCGCTCTGGAAAGCCCAGCACGACCTTCATGCCCTTGGCCACCACCTGGTCGAGGCCGGGCTCGTACATGACCGCGATCTTGGCTTGGCCGGCGAGGAGCGGCCCCGGCTCGGAGCCGAGCTGGACCTGGGTCATCTCGACGTCCTCGGGTTTCAGTCCGTTCTCCTTCAGGAGCTTCAGGAACAGCGATGTGCTGGTGGTCGGCATCAGCCCGGTGACGATCTTCTGACCCTTCAGGTCCTTCACATCGTTGAAGGTCACGTCGGGAGCGGTCGCGATCCAGACTGCGGCTCCGTTGACCACGTTCGCCACCACGTTGACCGGCGCGCCCTTCGAGGCGGCGATGGCGGTCCATTCGGGGCCGTGGATCGAGTACTGCGCGCTCTTTGAGATCACGGCCGAGAGCGCCACGGCAGGCGCCCCCGCCGTCTCCTTCGTTACTTCGACGCCTTCGCCCGCGAAGAAGCCGCCATCCATGGCGACGTAGAAGGGCAGGTAGAGCATCGACTGGAAGGCTTGCGAGATCGTGACCTTGTCCGCCGCACGGGCAGGCAATGACACGAGACTGGCAAACCCCAGGGTCGCTGCCAGGGAGGCCGAGAAACGCAGATGCTTGGAACGGATCATCCGTGGGAGCCCTCTTCGGGAATGTCTAGGTATGGGTGAGTTTGGAGAGCCTTAGCCCCAGGGTGCGCCGACAGTTACACCTGATGCCGGCGCCCCTATCGACGGGGGGAAGATCAAACCTGAACCTGGCCGGCGGTGTTGATCTGCCGCCAAGGCAGGATGCGACGCTCGGCGAAATCGATGACGTGGTAGAGGAGGAAGCCCACGAACATCAGCACGAACAATCCGACCCAGACAGTATTGAGGTCGTAGAGGCTCGATGCCGAATAGATCAGGTGCCCGAGGCCGCGCTGTGACGAGATGAACTCGCCGACCACCGCCCCTACGAGAGCAAAGCCGATGTTGATGCGGAACATCCCGATGATGGCCGGCAGGGTCGAGGGCACGATCACGCTCTTGAAAATGCGGTTCTTCGAGGCGCCCATCGAGGCGAGCAGGGCCTGCAGGTCGGGGTCGGCGTCCCGCGCGGCCTGATAGGCGGCGATGAGGGCGACGAGAGCGGTCAGAGAAACCGCGAGCGCCACCTTCGAGACGAAGCCGGTGCCGAACCACAGGATGACGATCGGGGCCAACGCGATCTTCGGCACCGAGTTGATCGCCACGATAAAGGGCTCGACGAGCCGCGCCACGAAGGCCGAGTACCACAGGCCGAGGCCGGCCAGCGACCCCAGAAGCGTTCCGATGAGGAACCCGATGATCGCTTCGATCACGGTGTACCAGGTGTCGACCGGCAGCGATCCGTCCAGCATGGAGGCGAGAAAGACCCGCCAGATGCCTGATGGCGCGCCCACCAGGAATTCCGTGAGCCAGCCGGCTCGGACCGCGATCTCCCACGCAAGAAAGAACACGGCGACCGCCAGCAGTTGGATGACGCCTCGGCCGAGTGTCGTATCGGCTGCCCGGGCAAAGGCGCCCGGCTTGGCGCGGCGCCGGGCAACAGGTTTCTTGGCGGGTCGGACTGAGGCTGCGGAGGAAGACTTCGGATTTTGGGAGGTCTGCAAGACTTCCGACGTTTTTAATGTCTGCGTCGCCATCAGGCTGCCCTTTGTCGGGTCTGGATCTCGAGTTCGCCACACAGGGTTTGGAAATAGTCGGAGAAGCGCGGATCGCTGCGCGCGCCGATCGGCGAACGGGCATCGAGCCCGATCTCGTGAACGGACTTCACCTTGGTAGGGCGATTGCCAAGGACGACGACGCGCTTCGACAGAGCGACGGCCTCGTCGATGTCGTGCGTCACCAGGACGACGGTCTTGTGGAAGGTCTCCACGGCGTCGAGGAGAACGCCTTCGAGGTAGAGCCGCGTCTGGTAGTCGAGAGCGGAGAAGGGCTCATCCAAGAGCAGGATGTCGGGATCCATGATCAGGGTCCGGATCAGGGCGGTCCGCTGCCGCATGCCTCCGGACAACATCTTGGGGTAGGCATTCTCGAACCCCGACAGGCCGAAGGTCGAGAGGTACTCGCGGGCCGTATCGAGGGCCTGGGCGCGGTCGACGCCCTTCATCTCCAGGCCGAGCATCACGTTCTGCAAGACCGTCCGCCAGGGAAACAGGAGGTCTTTCTGCATCATGTAGCCGACCCGGCCCTGCAGCCCCGGCACCACCTCGCCGCGAAACGTCATTGTGCCGCTATCGGGCTCGAGAAGTCCGGCGATGACGTTGAACACTGTCGTCTTGCCACAGCCGCTCGGGCCGATGATGCTGACGAAGTCGCGCTCGTAAATATCGAAGCTGAGCCCATCAAGCACCGGCACTGGCCCGCCCTTGCCGGGAAAGGATTTGCGGATACCGTCCAGGCGGAGTTGAACCCCAGGAGCCGTCATGAACCCTCCGTGTGTGCAGGGCGACCCCAGCAAACTTCAGGCCAGCATAATTATGGATACAGATGACTGACTGGGTCACCGCCTATGGAGAGATCAGCAAGGCGCCGCCAAATTGACGCTCCTCCGCCGCGACGTGGGCCTCCACGACGTTGGCCAGCTTGAAGCGGCCTCCGATGTCGAGGCTGACTTCCCCTTGGCGATGGCCTCGAACAAGTCGGCCGCATTGGCACGGAAGGTTGCCGGGTCGGCATGTGGGGAAAGACGGAGGGGCGCGTCAGGAGGAGGCATCCCTCCTTGTTGAGTCGCTCCGGGTCGACCGCCGGGGCCTTCCAGGCTGTCTTCGGGCTGGTCCGCCGATCCCTCGTGAAGCCCCGTCGCAGCCGTCGGAGGCTGCGGTGGAGCATTTCCCTGTCCAGAGGGAGGCAGAGGGCTGGCGAATCATCGTCACGAAGGAGGCTCGCACGAGATCCGAATGCCCGTTCCAGGTCCCCACCTGTCCCGACCATCCGGCGGCGTCGTTCCCGTCCAGGGCACCGGCGCTGCTGGTGCGTGTCGAGGCTCGTGCCGACGATAGAAGGACGTGTATGCCCGGGCATGACCGCAATAATAGAATGATAAATTTTTATTCGAAGATCGTTTTTTTCTTGTAATTACTGATGATATCGGATGTTCGTTGAAATATGTCGCCACATATCACCTGATATAGTGTGACTATGGCGCGCTATAAATGCCGGCGATGAGCGCGCTTGGGGGCGATGCGACGCCGGGGCAGGGTTGCCGGTTGGCCGACAGCAGGCAACCGGAGAGCCATGGAAGCCTCGACGCGTTAGTACCTCGCCCGACGAACGGATGTGCCGAGAAGTGCATTGCCATCGTGCGCATGCTGATGAGCGCTACCATCCGGGAATGCCAACCCATGGACAAGCTTGGCTGATCGGGCCAGTTTCCGCGCCTTCGAAGCAGAAAGGAACCTCATGATTCGTCTTCTAACCGCAATGGCCTCCCTTGCGCTTGTCGCGCAGCCCGCCCTCGCCCAACCGGCGAATCTGCAACCAACGCGCGACGTCACGGTCACCTACCGCATGAACGCCCCGGGCATGGCCGGCGTACCAGGGACGGCAGCACCGCCGCAGGGGATGCAGATGGCGTTCTCGGCCAGCGACGGCAAGCAGCGGATCGACCCGCCCGGCGGGATGGGATGGATGCTGGTAGACCGGAAGGCGAACACAGCCGTGATGGTGATGGACGCACAGCGGGCAACGATGGCGATGCCACCGGCGACGGTGGCGGCTATGACGCAAGGCGTGCCACCGGGGGCGACTTTCACGCGCAAAGGGACGGCCACGGTAGCCGGCACAGCGTGCACGGAGTGGGAGGTGGCCGCCGGGCCGGGGCGGGGGACGTCTTGCATCACGGAGGATGGGGTTCTGCTGCGGACGACGACCACGCCACCGGGCGGTACACCGACAACGGTCATGGAAGCGACACAGGTAGCCTACGGCCCGGTAGAGGCGGCGCGGCTGAAGGTTCCTTCGGGCTACACCGCCATGGCGACACCGGGCGGAGCCCCCGGAGCACCTGGTACGGCGCCGGGTCGCTGAGGTCTTAGGCTACTAGCGTCTAACAGAATGGGCATGAAGCGCGTCGGCCGGGATGGCTGGCCAAGCGAACCCGCCGTCTCACGCATCGCTGCCGCCTATTCTGCCGGTGAGCCAAGTTGCGTACCGGCTCACACGTGAAATGGACGACCCACCCCGCCGGCCTCGTGATCAGATTGGGGCGGCGGGGCTAAGCTCGCCTTCCCACTTCACAATCGGCCTAGACCGCGAACAGTGCCGTCCAGGGCTCACTCAGGCAGCGACAGCCTTGCGCGAACGACCAGCGCGCTTCTTTTCGGGACCGGGGGCCTCGGACCGCTCATTCGTGAAGCGTTTGCGAGGCATGGTATCCCCCCTCCTTCAGGGTTCAGGATACCCGAAAAACTGGCGCTCAGAGTGGACCAGTTTGCGGCTCTTTGCCGAGTTTGGTCAATTAGGCTGCGAGGAGGAACCGTCGTCGTAGGAGATCGAGATTGGCGCGGCCGTACATTGCGCGCTTCAAGAGCTTGAGACGCGTAATCTGGCCTTCGGCTTGCCCAATGCTCCATGGCAGTGTCAAGCCACGGCAACGCAGCGAAGTGGGAGGGCTATTGGCACACTCCCAGCCCGAGCAAAGCCTTTTTGTGGTTCCTCTCGCCGTTTCAAATTCGACCACCATCCGAGCCTGAGACTGCAGTCGAATGATCGAAGCCAAATTCAAAACAAGACACCACTTGGCCGCTCATTCCGTTATCTTGGTTGCCTGTAAGTTTGTATAGGACGGCTCTATGACGCGCGTGCCGCGACGCAAGCTCTGCGGTGTTTGACCGAACATGCGCAGGAAAGCCCGCCGCATCCGATTGCGATCGGCAAAGCCTGTGTCGCGGGCAACGACATCCATCGCATGGCGTCCGTCTTCGAGCATGCGTTGCGCAGCCTCCAGGCGGAGACGCTCTACGGCCTTGGCCGGGGACTGTCCGGTCTCCTCGCGAAAGATCCTGCTGAATTGTCGGGGACTTAAGCTCGCGGCGTCAGCGAGCTCCTCGACGGTCAGCGGATTGGCCAGATGCTCTCGGGCGTAAACGAGCGCGCGGCGGACGCGGCCGGAGCGGGGCTCCAATTCGAGGAGCGCCGAGAACTGGGACTGGCCGCCCGGGCGGCGGTGGTAGACGACGAGCTTGCGCGCCACCATCCGCGACAGGTCCGCGCCGTGATCGTCTTCGATCAGGGCGAGTGTCAGGTCGATGGCCGCGCTCATCCCGGCGGATGTCCAGATGGGTCCGTCGGAGACGAAGATGCGGTCTTCGTCGACGCGGACGCGGGGAAACCGGGCCTGTAAGTCCCTGGCATGGGCCCAATGCGTGGTCGCGGAACGGCCGTCGAGCAATCCCGCCTCGGCCAACGCGAATGCTCCTGTGCACAGTCCCGCGACGCGTCGGGACGTCTGACCCGCCTCGGCGATGTAGCTGCGCAGGGAAGGCGTGATGGGGCGGGGAAGCAGCTCGCCGACGACCATCAAGGTGTCCGGTGCGACGGTGAGAGGAACCGTCTCGACTCGGATGCCCAGCGACGACCGGATCGTTCCACCACACTCGGACATCACTGTCAGGCGGTAGGCCTCGTATCCGAGTTCCACGTTGGTGAACTCGAAGGCCGATAGCGCGGCCAGTCCCATGACTTGGAACCCGTCCTCAAGAATGAAGCCGACCTCTGGCAACGAAACCACCACCGTTCATGTCCTGAATTGACGCTTTTACGTCATTTCAGACATCGCCGTCCAGTCGTAGTGTTGTGCCGTCGCAAACAGCCAGCGGCGTATTACGAAGGACTAGGACCATGAGTAACCAGCCCGGAACCGTGCTCATCACCGGAGCCTCCTCGGGCATCGGTGCGGTCTACGCCGACCGCTTCGCTGCGCGCGGCCACGATCTCATCCTAGTCGCACGCAACAGGGCGAGGCTCGATGCGGTCGCGGACACACTGTCGGGTCGCCATGGAATCACGGTCCGAGTCGTCGCGGCCGACTTGGCGGGCGCGGAGGGACGCCGAGAAGTCGAAGCGATCCTGAAGACAGATGCGAGCATCACTCATCTGGTCAACAATGCCGGCTTCGGCAGCGCCGCGCCCCTGGCGTCCGCCTCAGTGGACGAGATGGAGCAGATGATTGCGATCAACGTCACGGCCCCGATGCGTCTGACCTACGCGGCCGTGCCACGTTTCACAGCGCGCGGCAGCGGCACGATCATCAATATCGCCTCGATCGTCGCCATTGGCCCGGAGGTCCTCAACGGCGTTTATGGCGGCACGAAATCCTTCGTCCTCGCCTTCAGTCAGTCACTGCTCAAGGAACTCGCCGGCACTGGGGTGGCCGTGCAGGTCGTCCTTCCGGGGGCGACCGGCACGGAGTTCTGGGACATCGCCGGGCTGCCGTCCAGCAACCTTCCCGAGGGGTGGGTCATGTCTGCGGCCGATCTCGTGGACGCGGCGCTAGTCGGCCTCGACCGGGGCGAGTTCGCCACTGTTCCATCGCTGATGGAGGGGGCCGAATGGGAGACCTGGGAGGCCGCTCGCCAAGCGATGCTGCCACACCTGTCGAGCGCCGTGGTGGCCGACCGTTATCGGGCCAGTTGAGCCGCCTTACGCCGAATGGCCGACCTGGACTTCGCGGCCCCGAGCGCAGCAGGTTCAAGTCGGCCCGCCAACGCGGGGCAGCCGAGATCTTTGTCGCGAAGCTGGTCTCTGTCCCGAATCGAAGACTGCCTCTACGAAATCTGTTAATCTCACTGAATACTTCTGTGAAACTCGACGCAGGGAGAAGGCCGTGCTGACCATCGGCGTTCTAGCGATCCCAGAGCTGAAGCTGATGTCGCTCTCGGCCATGGCGGTGTTCCAGGTCGCGAACAACGTTGCCGGCGAACCCGTCTACGACCTGCATCTCATCTCTGAAGCGGGCGGTCCGGTTCAGACGAATGCGGGCTTTGCCGTGATGACCGAAACGCCCGGTGAGGCGGCGTTTGACACCTTCATCGTCGGAGCCTCCACGGGCGCGGGGGCGGGTTCAGCGATCCTCCTCGGGTTCGTGTGCCGGGTAGCCGGGCAGGCGCGGCGTGTCGCATCCTTCTGCCGTGGCAGCTTCGTGCTGGCGGAGGCGGGCCTTCTTGCGGGCCGTCGGGTGACGGCCCATTGGCGCGACAATGCGGAACTGGCGTTGCGCTTTCCCCACCTACGGGTGGAGACCGACCAGCTCTACGTTCGGGATGGGGCGATTTGGACCTCGGCCGGCATGACGGCCTCCATCGACATGGCCCTAGCTTTGGTCGAAGACGACCTCGGGCCGGTGGCGGCCCGCGAGGTCGCCCGCCGGATGCTCCTCGATCGCCGGCGCTCCGGCGGTCAGCCACAGGCTTCCAATCTCCTAGACTTGGAGCCCAAATCCGATCGGATTCAGCGGGCCTTTTTGTTCGCGCGCGGCCATCTGCGAGAACCGCTAAGCGTGGCCCGCTTCGCCGATGCCGCCCGCCTCTCGCCCCGGCAGTTCAACCGAGCGGTCCAGGCGGAGTTCGGCCTGTCGCCGGCCAAGGTCATCGAGCGCCTGCGTGCCGATGCCGCTCGGGTTCTGCTGGTGCGGAGCCGGCACTCCCTCGATGTGGTCGCCGCGGAATCCGGTTTTGCCGACAGGGAGCGGATGCGCCGTGCCTTCCTGCGGGTCTACGGGCAGACCCCGCAGGAGATTCGGCAGAGTCTGCTGCGAGACAAGCACGCCGCGTGAAGCCGCTGCATGTCCGAAAACGCTGCGTTTATGACGTTTGCGACGGTGCTAGTCAGATTTATACATGATGCAGTGTCGAGCGAACCTTTCGGAGTGAAGCGGCCATGGTGAAGCTAACGGTCAATGGCCGCCCACATGCTGTCGAAGCCGAGCCCGAGACGCCGTTGCTTTTCGTCCTGCGCGACACCCTCGGATTAAGCGGCACCAAGTACGGCTGCGGCATCGGTCAGTGCGGAGCCTGTACGGTCCTCCTCGACGGACAAACGACGCGCTCCTGTCAGATCCCGCTGGAAAGCGTCGGGACGCAGAGCATCACCACCATCGAGGCGATCGAGCAGGATCCCGTGGGCGCCAAGGTCGTCGCGGCCTGGATCGGCATCGAGGTGCCGCAATGCGGCTACTGCCAGTCGGGCCAGGTCATGGCGGCGACCGGCCTCCTAAAGGGGACACCGAAACCGACCGAGGACGATATCGCTTCGGCGATGACCAATCTCTGCCGCTGCGGCACCTATAATGCCATTGCCGCCGCTGTGCGGCAGGCCGCGGCCTAAGTGGGGGATGGCACCATGAACCATCTCACGCCCTCGTGGCCGACCGCTGGCCGCCGCGAGCCTATCCGCAACCTGTCGCGGCGAAACTTTCTCAGTGCCGCCACCGGTGCACTCGTGCTCGGCGTCGACCTTGGTCCCGACCCCGTGGGGGCCGGGGAGCGGCCCGAGGGTGCGGCCGCCATCGCGCCCAAGCCCGGCACGCGGGTCGCGGCCTTTCTGGAGATGCGGCCTGACGGTACGGTGCGCCTGTTGAGCCCCTTCGTGGAGGGCGGCCAAGGCATCAATACCGGCCTGGCTCAGACCATCGGCGAGGAGTTCGACCTCGACCCGGCGCGCTTTGCCGTCGAATGCGCGCCACCCGGCCCCGATTACGCCGTCGTCAACGGTTTGCGCATGACGGGGGGAAGCTTTTCGACCCGTTCCAGCTACGCGGCCATGCGGCGCCTGGGCGCCACGGCCCGCGAGATGATGCTGCGTTCCGCGGCGGCCAAGCTCGGCGTCCCGCAGGGTCAACTCGCCACCGATGACGGCCGGGTGATCCACGCCGCCTCCGGTCGGTCGCTCGGCTACGGCGAACTCGCCTCCGCCGCGCTCGCCCTCCAGCCACGGGACGACGTAGCGCTTAAGGACCCCGAGAGCTTCCGATGGATCGGCAAGCCGGTCGCGCGGCTCGATATGCGGGACAAATCCACCGGCCGGGCGGTCTACGCGATCGACATCCGCCTCGACGGGATGCTCCACGCGGCGATCCAGCACGCTCCGCATCTCGGTACGGAGCCCGAGACCATCGCCAACGAGGGCGACATCCGTGCGATGCCCGGCATCGACTCGGTTCATCGCCTGCCCGGCGCGGTGGCAGTCGTGGCGGACTCCTGGTGGCGGGCACGCAAGGGCGCGGAGGCGTTGCAGGTGACCTGGACGAGCCCCGCTCGGGACGGGATTGCCACGGTCTCTCAATCCTTCTCGTCGGCTGCAATGCTCGCAGCCCTGAAATCCACGACAGAGCCCGGCATCGCCGCCGAGCAGGACGGCGATGTGACGGGCGCCTTCGCTTCGGCAGCGAAGGTCATCGAGGCGGAATATGATGCGCCCTACCTCGCGCATGCCCAGCTTGAGCCCCCCTCGGCCATCGCCCGGTTCGAGGCGGATGGCAGCCTCGACCTATGGCTGCCCAACCAGATGCCGGAACTCTTCCAACAGGTCGCGGCCGGAACGGCGGGAGTTCAGCCGGCGCAGGTGCGCATCCACTCGCCGATGCTCGGCGGTTTCTTCGGGCGCCATTTCTACTACGGGCCCGCAAATCCGTTTCCACAGGCGATCCTACTGGCCAAGGCGACCGGGTGCCCGGTTCGGGTGCTGTGGTCGCGAGAGGAGGAGTTCGGCATGGATGCGGTGCGTCCCTTGAGCTTCGCCCGATTCCGCGCGGCTCTCGGCAGCGACGGGATGCCTGTAGCTCTGCAAACGACGGCGGTGGGCGAAGGGCCTATCGGACGCTGGTTCGGTTCCCTGTTCAAGTCGCCGGTGGATTCGTCTGTCGTGGAAGGTCTGGACAAGAAACCATACGCCATTCCCAACCGGCGCCTCGATTATGTAAAGGTGCCGCACCCGGTCACGATCGCCTTCTGGCGCTCGGTCGGTCATTCAATGAACGACTTTTTCTACGAAAGCTTCCTCGACGAGATTGCGGCTGCCGGAGCCAAAGACCCGTTCGCGCTCCGCATGGCGCTTCTGAAGGACAGTCCACGCCACCGGACCCTTCTTCGGGCCGTCGCCGATCTGGCCGGTGGCTGGAAGGGCGGGACGTTCCAGGCGGCGGACGGGACGCGTCGGGCGCGCGGTGTCTCCATGGCATCGCCCTTTGGTTCCGAGACGGCGACCATTGCCGAAGTCTCGCTGAAGGACGGTGAAGCGCGGGTGCATGACCTCTGGATCGCCATTGATCCCGGCAGCGTGGTCAACCCCGCCATCGTTAAGCGGCAGGTGGAGGGCGCGGCCGCCCTCGGGCTTTCCTCGACGCTCCTGGAGCAGGTCGTCTACGAGGACGGGCAGCGTCAGGCGCGCAACTTCGATGCCTATCCCATCCTCGACCGCGAGCGCATGCCGCGCGTCCATGTCGCCATCGTCGAAAGCGGGGCGCCGATGGGTGGGGTCGGCGAACCGGGGCTGCCCGGCGTACCCCCGGCCGTGGTCAACGCCGTCGCGATGCTGACGGGGCAGCGCATCCGCAGCCTGCCACTCGCGAAATCCCGGTTGTCCGGTGCCTGATCCCGATCGCTTCACGTCGGATGTCACCCCGGGGGCCTGCATGGAGAAAGCGCGGCGATGACAATGCCTGTTGCCGCAGACGACCTGCGGCTTGCCTCCGCGGCGCGCAAACCTCCGTTCGATTACCTGCCGGTGAGCTTGTTCGGTTCCGTGATGGGACTGACGGGGCTCAGCATCGGATGGCGGCTGGCAAGCGCCCGGTATGGTCTGCCCCGGGTCATCGGCGATGGGATCGGCTGGAGCGCGCTCGCCGTATTCGGCCTCCTGGCAGTGGCTTACGGCGCCAAGGCGGTGACCGCGTGGACGAGCGTCCAGAGCGAGTTCCGGCACCCGATCGCCGGGAACCTCTTCGGGACGGTGCTGATCAGCCTGCTCCTGCTACCCCTCGTGCTCCAGCCACTCAGCCCGTTCCTGGCGGCGGCGGCCTGGATACTCGGCGCCGGCGGGATGATCCTGTTCGCCTTCCTAATCGTCAGCCGCTGGATGGGCAGCCGGCACCAGCTCGCTCACGCGACGCCGGCCTGGATCGTGCCGGTGGTCGGCCTTCTCGACGTGCCACTGGCGGGGCCGGCGCTCGGACTGCCGCATACCCAGACCCTGATGATGTTCTCATTGAGCATCGGGTTGTTCTTTGCTGTCCCCCTCTTCACCCTGGTTTTTGCGCGACTGGTGTTCGAGGAGCCCCTGGTCCCGGCCCAGCGGCCCACTCTGATGATCCTCGTGGCCCCCTTCGCGGTCGGTTTCTCTAGCTATGTCGCGACGTTCGGCCGGGTCGACGCTTTCGCGGAGGCACTTTTCCTCATCGCCCTGTTCGTCTTTGCCGTACTTGTGGGCCGACTGCGCGATCTGCCGCGGTGCTGCCCGTTCCGGATCTCGTGGTGGGCTGTGAGCTTCCCGATCGCCGCCATGGCGGTAGCAGCGTTACGTTATGCGGGGCATGCTCAGGCAATCGCCGCGGATGCGCTGGCGCTGCTGCTGCTCGGCCTTGCCACGGTGATCGTCGCCGGTCTCGCGATGCGCACACTCGTCGGCATTGCCCGGGGCGAACTCCGTCAACTCGCCGGTTGATGTACGTACTCCGTCGGCCGGCAAACGCGGAGGAGACTGTTCGAGGGCCGATGCGCAGGCGGACCGGTGTGGTACCCGTCGCAAGATCGCACGTCTTGCCGGACGAAGATGCGCGATCGATTCTGCTTCCGATCGTACGATGGGGGAAGACATGGAAACCATCGGCCGCGACCTTCGCGAGATGCAGCGCGTACCCCTGGCCGCCGCGCATGTCGCCGCGCTCCGGACCCTCGGCGCCGAGCGGCTCTACCTAACCGGGACGTTCCTCGCCCGCGCCGGCGAGCCGGCCGACCGCTTCGTCTACGTCATCGAGGGCGAGATCGAAGTGGTGAACCCCTTCACCGATGAGCGCCATCTTCCCTCGACCCTCGGGCCGACGCAGTTCATGGGAGAAATCTCGATCCTGAACGGCGGCAACTGGTCGATGCCCATGCGGGCGGTCATCGACACACGCGTCATCGAGGTGCCGCGGGCCGACATGCTGCGACTGATGTCCGAAATCCCCGAAATGTCGGACATCGTCATCACGGTGCTGGCGGCTCGGCGGCGGCGGCAGCTCGATTCGCGCGACGGTACGCTGGTCCTGATCGGCGAGGACGACGACAGGGCCGTCCGGCGGATCGCGGAATTCGCAAGCCGTAACCGCTTCCCTTACCGATCCTACGCGCTTGGCACCCCGGAAGCGGGAGCCATCGCGGAAAGCTGTGCGATTTCCTCCGGTCGGCCGGCCGTTATCTTCGGCCGGGACGTCGTCGTGACGGATCCGACCCCCGACAAGATCGCGCAGCTGCTCGGCCTGAACTACAACCTCGTCGACGACGAGGCCTTCGACGTGCTCATCGTCGGCGGCGGCCCCGCCGGCGTGGCGGCCGGCGTCTATGCCGGGGCGGAGGGGCTCCGAGCTCTGGTTATCGAGGACCTGGCAGTCGGCGGCCAAGCCGGCACGTCAAGCCGCATCGAGAACTATATGGGCTTCCCGACCGGCATCTCCGGCGCCGACCTGGTCTGGCGCGGCGAGGTCCAGGCGATGAAGTTCGGGACGCGGTTCGCGATGCCGCGTCGGGTGGTGAAGCTGGAGCGGCTCGAAGACGATGCCTTCTGCGCGACATTCGACAACGACCAGCGGGTTCGCGGGCGCGCGGTCATCGCCGCGACGGGCGTGCAGTACCGGCGTTTGCCCATCGACCGCCTCGAAGCCTTCGAGGGCGCGGGCATCTATTACGCCGCGACGGAAATCGAGGCGCGCTACTGCGGGAACACCGAGACGATCGTCATCGGCGGCGGCAACTCGGCCGGGCAGGCGGCAATGTTCCTCAGCCGCTCGGCGGGCCATGTGCGCCTCCTGGTGCGCGGACAATCCCTCGCCACCTCAATGTCCAGCTACCTGTCCAACCGCCTGGAGGCGGATCCCGCAATCACGATCGAGTACGGGGCGGAGGTGACCGCCCTGCAGGGTGCGGATCATCTCGAAGCGGTGACGGTCCGGACTGTCGCCGACGGCACCCTGCGCAGGGTCTCGACCTGTGCACTGTTCGTGATGGTTGGCGCCGCGCCAAATACTGGCTGGCTTTCCGGCCTGGCCAAGCTCGATGCCAACGGGTTCGTGCTGACCGGGGAGGCGATCGGCGAAACCTCGCCTTACGCGACGTCGCAGCCCGGCATCTTTGCGGTGGGCGATGTGCGCGCCAATTCGGTCAAACGCGTCGCATCCTCGGTGGGCGAGGGGTCGGTCGTGATCGCCAAGGTTTGGGACTATGTCCACGCGTGATCGCCTTGAAGCCACACATGAATGCACGTCAGCTTCTATGATCTCTCGTCCGAAAGCGGACAGGCAGGAACCCACCCATCCTGGTCCTCGTCCCGTTTTGAGGACAGCCCTGAAGCGGACCTTCCCAGCTTCCGCAAAGGGTCACTATCCAACGCCCAGCCTAGCCCGAGTTTTAGGTCTGCTATCGAGTGGCGTATGCGACGGCTTACGCTCTCGAACTCGGTCAATATCAGGCACTCAGAAACATCATCTTCGCTTATACGCTATCGCACCGGCATCCACCACGGCGGGCGAAATAACCCCTATCACAACGGGCGGCCTGAGAAACGAGGGTGGCGCGGTTCGGGCCGCGGCCCCGGCCGCGCAGGCCGATGCCCAAAATAATGGAGCTTCGAGGCCGCCGGCACGGTGGTTCGTCCGCCGGGACAACGAAGCGTCTGGCGCATGTAGGGGGATGGCGGTTAATGGGGTAAGCACTTGGTGGGGGAGGAACATTTGTCATGACCGAGAGCCCGGAGCCGTCCTCCGCCGCCGCGGACCCCGCCGGGCGGCTGTCCGAGGTGTCACGCCTCGCGAGCCTTCTGGCGGACCGCGTCCTCAGCGCGCAGATCGCCAGCCAACCCATTCCAAAAGCTCACATTCACGCCTTGCTGGACGCGGCCATCATTCTCGAAAAGTACGAGGTCAGGCTGCCGCCGCTGCTCGAACAGATGGTCGAGACGCTGGAAGACGAGGATGCCGGGAAGCTGGCCGGGGCCGGGGCCGAAGAGGCGCCGACCGAGCCTGCCGAGGGCGAAGAGGCCGATGCCAAGCGCCTCGCCTGGTTGTTTCGTCCCTTCCAGGGGACGAAGAGCTGAGCCGGTCCGCATCGGCGAGCCGACGCTCGAACTCACTCAAGACTTTGAAACGTAACAGGTTTTGGCGCTCGGCGCCGGCTGGGTGAAGCCCGCCCCTTGAGCGGCGCAGGAGGTGGTGGCGCTCTGGAGGCGATGCGCGACAGAACGTGAGGACGGCGCCGAGGGCAAGGCAGCGTCGTCGAAGGTCTTGCGGCGATCGTTGGTCACGCTGCCGACCGCGCTCCGTAGTGGAACTCGGCGATCTCTTGGATCAGGTCGCGCCTCTGCTCGTCGATCAGGTCCGGAAGGATGTCGTCACCTTCGCCGTCGATGGCCGAGAGGAGATGGACGTCCGGGAATACCCCCTCGAACGTGACCAACACCTCCGCCTGTGCGTAGGAATCGTGGGGGTCGAGACAGCGGTGGCTCATCATCGGGCAAACGGCGCTCCGTGAGATAAAGCAAAAAAGTGCCATACACCTGGCCTGAGCGAGGAAAAATATAGCATGATAATGCTTATTGGTGTCTCGAGGCGGCACGCCGCCACACCCTGAGCGGGGTCCGGACAGCAACGGCGATCCGCCCGGTACCGCCACGCACCCCCCGTTTCGACCGCCACGCGACCCCCTCTTCGACCGCCATCCCTCGGTCCGTGGCATCCGCATCGCGGAACGGCGCATTCCCCAAGATGGTTGTCGGCGCGGGAGGGCCTCACATGCGCGCAGTGATCTTCGACATCGACGGCACGCTGCTCGACAGCGTGGATCTCCATGCCCAGGCCTGGGTCGAGGCCTTCGCCCATTTCGGGGTAGAGGCCGATTTCGTCGCGGTCCGGCGCCAGATCGGCAAGGGCGGCGATGAACTCATGCCGGTGTTCCTGCCGCCGGAGCGCGTGGAGCGCGAGGGCAAGACCATCGAGGCCTACCGCTCCGACCTGTTCAAGCGCGACTACCTCGACCGGGTGCGGCCGTTCCCCGGGGTGCGCGCCCTGTTCGAGCGGATCGGGGCGGCGGACATGCGGATCGCCCTGGGGTCGTCGGGCAAGAAGGACGAAGTCGAGCATTACCAGGAGATCCTGGGCATCGCCGATCTCGTCGACGTGGTGACCACATCGGACGACGCGGAACGCTCCAAACCCCATCCCGACATCTTCGAGGCGGCTTTGAAGAAACTCGCGCCCCTGAAGGCAAGCTCCATCCTCGTGGTCGGCGATACCCCCTACGATGCGGAGGCCGCCGCCAAGGCCGGCCTGTCGACCATCGGCGTCCTGTGCGGCGGCGTCTCGGCGGCGGACCTTTCGAGGGCCGGCTGCATCGCCCTCTACCGCGACCCGCAGGATCTCCTCGACGGTTTCGATCGCTCGCCCCTCGCCGCCGGCTGACATGCGCTCATCGGGCCGAGGCCCGGTGGGAGCGCCGGGGAGGGGGCTCGCTTCGTCGCAGCCCGGAACAGGGACGGGTGGTCGTTCTTGTCAGAGCGACACCGCGCACCGCCGGGATGCGAAGCAATCGGAGCCGACAACGATGATGACGATTCGTCGAAGCCTTGCCGTCATGGTGGCTGCACTCATCGCAGGCCCTGCTTATTCTCAAAGCAAGCCTCTGGCGCCACCGGCGAGCGATGCGATGCCGCCGGTCGAGCTGACCGTGACGCTCGAAAACGGAAAGCCCGTCTGCGCACCGGCCGAGCTGAGATTGCCCGCCGATACGAATGTGGAGCTCCATATCGTGAGCACGGCGAACGCCCCGGTGACGATCACCGCCGATGGCCAGTTCGAGAACGCCAAGGTGCTGCACGCGGATGGCGACCTCGTCCATGTCATGAGCGAGAAGGGCTACACCGTGAAGCAGAACGGCAAGGGCGTCCTGCGGCTGCGGACGATGAAGGCGGGCGAGACGGCCTATGGCTGCACCAGCACCCGCAATGCCGACGCCCCCTTCGTCGGCAAGCTGGTCCTCACTCCGCCCGCCGGCTGACCAGGCGACGGGCCTGTCGAAAGCCGGGCGACAGGGCCGTTCGAGGCAGGACGCCGTGGGTTTTTCGCGCTGGCGTCCCGTTTTCGCGCCAATGCCAGGCGACCCGCCGGGTATCGGCCCGCATGGTCCGTCGGGCCGGCCCCGATCGTCGCAGTTTTTAACCCACTCTTTAAGCGGTCAGGCCCTATGACCTTCGTCCTGAGCGCCGTCGATACGAATCATCCCCCTGGCTGACCATCACGGCGCGGACAATCATACTCGATTGTGAAGGCGCGAGACGATGGCCGTACCGAGTTCAGCACAAGCCAGCCGCAGCGACGGAAAGACGGCCCTGCTGCTTCAGTCTAAGGACCGCGACGGGACGTATCATTTCGCCGGCGACGATCATATCGATGGTGTTCTGATCGGCTCGAAATGGACGATCGGCACGCTGACCTACAGCTTTCCGGCGAGCGGGAGCTTCTACGAAGGGTCCGGCTACGAGAGTGATCCGTACCAGAGTGGCGACCCCGTCTATCACCAGCCCTTCAATCCGCAGCAGCAGGAGGCGACGCGCTACACCCTCGACCTCGTCTCTTCCTATACCAACCTGACCTTCCAGGAGATCACCGAGACCGGCACGGTTCATGCCGAGCTGCGTTTCAGCCAGACCTCCTGGATTGACGAAGGATCGGCCCATGCCAATTTTCCGTCGAGCAATCTCCAGGCCGGGGATGTCTGGTTCGGCACCTATACCGACCAGCCGTTCTACAGCGTTCCGGTGATCGGAAACTGGGGGCAGGCGACGAACATGCACGAGATCGGGCATGCGCTCGGCCTGAAGCATGGCCATCAGGATTATACGGACGCCCCTCTGAATGCCGAGCTCGGCCTCGCCGGCAGCCCGCCCCGCTACGGCACGGCGGCGCTTCCCCTGGAGAAGGACGGGCAGGATTGGTCGCTGATGACCTACCGGTCCGACCCGACCAATCTCGGCGTTTCGTTCGAAGGCGAGGGGTTCAACCAGCCTCAGACCTACATGCAGGACGACATCGCGGCCCTGCAGTTTCTCTACGGCGCCAATTTCCAGACCCAGAGTGGCGACACGACCTATCGCTGGGACACCAAGACCGGCGAGCTGTCCATCGACGGCATCGGCCAGGGCGCTCCCACCTCCAACAAGATCTCGATGACGGTCTGGGACGGCGACGGCCGGGACACCTACGATCTCTCCAATTATGCGACAGCCCTGGACGTGGACCTGCGCCCGGGAGCCTTCTCGACCTTCTCCACCGCGCAACTCGTCAACCACCAGGCCTATAGCGGCGGCGACGCGATCGCGCTCGGCAACGTCGCCAACGCGCTCCTGCACCAGGGCGATCTCCGCTCCCTGATCGAGAACGCCATCGGCGGCCGGGGGCATGACCGGATCGTCGGCAACACGGCCGATAACCGCCTCGACGGCGGTCTCTCCTCGGACAAGATGTTCGGCCTTGCCGGAAACGACACCTACCTCGTCGATAACGGGCGCGACATGGTGGTGGAGAGGGCCGGTCAGGGCACCGACTATGTCCGCAGCACCGTCTCCTACGCCCTCGGCGAGAATGTCGAGCACCTGATCCTCATGGGCGACGCCGCCAGGGCCACCGGCAACGATCTGGCGAATGCCCTGCGGGGCAATGCGGGCGGCAACGTGCTGAACGGCGGTGCCGCAAACGACCGGCTCTATGGCAATGGCGGCGCGGACACGCTCCTCGGCGGCCAGGGCAACGACCGGCTTGATGGCGGCGCGGGCAACGACACGCTCCATGGTGGATGGGGCGACGACGTTCTCATCGGCGGCCGGGGCAGCAACGTTCTGACCGGGGGACGCGGCGACGATGTGTTGTTCCTCGGCGCGGGCGCCGACCGAGCCGTGTTCGGCCTCCATTCGGGCGACGACAGGCTGTTCGATTTCAGCGCCTCGAGCGGAGACCGGATCGACCTTTCCGGCCAGACCTACTCCCTCGGCCAGTCCTCCGACGGCTATGCCCTGCTCGCCCTGTCGGGCGGGGGAACGGTCGAACTGGACCACATCCGCGTCTCGCAGGTCGATTCGGGGTTCTTCGTTTGAGGCTCCTGCCCGCCCTGCCTCGGGACGAGGATCAGGGCGGCCGGCACGGAAGAAGGGCGTCGCCGCACGGCGACTGCCAGCGGCGATTCAGCCTGCTAAGAGCCTGCTTGATCTGATTTTCCCAGCGTATGATTCTATCAAATCAGATCGTCCAAATAAGACCTCCTCATCCTGAAGTGACCTTTACTTGAGCAAAGGGCCTCGAAGAAGCTCTCCAGAAACCAAAGCGATCTCTGGAGGGCTCCTTCGAGGCCGCTACGCGGCACCTCAGGATGAGGTAGAGACTTGGACAAGCAACTCAGGCAGGCTCTATTTTATCAATGGCGAGATTCAACGACAAGCGCGTCCTGATAACGGGCGGAACGAGCGGCATGGGGCTGGCAGGTGCCAGGCGCATCGTCTCAGAAGGTGGCGAGGTCATCGTCACCGGGTTGAACGAGGCTCGGATCCGCGAGGCGCGCCGTCTTCTTGGCGCCAAGGGGCAAGCGATCGCGAATGATGCTGCCATCGCCACTGCGGCCGTTGCGCTGGCGGAGATCGCGCAGGTCGCAGGCGGGCTGGATGGTCTGTGGCTGAACGCCGGCCATGCCGCCCTCGGGGCTCCGGAGGAGGTGGATGCCCATGCGTTCGATCGCATGATGGCGGCGAATGTCCGGGGGCCGGTACTTCAACTCGCGGCTCTCTCTCCGCATTTGAACGCGGGGGCGTCGGTCGTCGTCACGTCGTCGTCGTCCACCTACGAGGGAGCCGCCGCGACCGGCCTCTACGCAGCGACCAAAGGCGCTCTCGTCGCGATGGCACGATCATGGGCCACCGCGCTCGCGCCGCGCGGCATCCGCGTCAACGTCGTCGTGCCGGGGCCTATCGACACCAATTTCCGCCACTTCCTACCGGATGAGGCGAAACGAGGTTTCGAGCAGTTCGTGATCGGACAAGTCCCCCTCGGACGTGCCGGCACACCCGACGAAGCCGCAGCCGTTGCCCTGTTCCTTTTGTCCGACGATGCGTCCTACGTGACCGGTAGCCAGTACGCAGTCGATGGTGGATTGGTGATGCAGTAGCGGTGCTTTCCCACTTCTGCATCGATTGCGGGAAAGGCGAGGAATCCTTGCCGATGGTGCATTCACCATCGCCCCGCCTGAAAGCCGACCGGTCGTTTCGCTCTCCGACGTTGAGTATGGGTACCCAAGCTGATCTCGATCACGGCGGCGCTCGTACCGGCCAGAGGCGGTCAGCAGCCTCACCCCGCCCCAGCCTCCACGACACTCACCACGCTGCGGCCGTTGCCGCGCTTCTCCACGCGGACCTGCACGGCGATGCGCTCGATCATCGCCGCCACATGGGTGATGACGCCGACCTTGCGGCCCCGGCCCTGGAGCGTCTCCAGGGCGTCCACCGCGAGGTCGAGGGTCTCGGCGTCGAGGGAGCCGAAGCCCTCGTCGATGAAGAGCGTGTCGACGAAGGAATCGCGGCCCTCCAGGCCGGACAAAGCGAGGGCGAGGGCCAGGGAAACGAGGAAGCGCTCGCCGCCCGAGAGGCTGCGGGTGGCACGCACCTCCTCGCCCATGTCGCGGTCGACCACGTGGAGGGAGAGGTTGGCCGGGTCGCCGCGCACCAGCCGGTAGCGCGGGCTCAAGGCCAGCAGGTGCTCGTTGGCGAGCCGGACCAGATGTTCCAGCGTCACCCCTTGGGCGAAGAGGCGGAACTTGACGCCGCTGGCGGAGCCCACCGCCTCGTTCACCGCCTCCCAGACGGCGTAATCGGCCCGCGCCCCGGCGATCGTCGCCTCCAACCCGGCCGCCCGCTCCCGCGCCGCGTCGTCCCGCTGGAGATCGGCCGTGATGGCGCCGAGCCCCTGTTGATGGGCGGTGATCGTCTCGGCGAGGCCGGAGGCCGCCGCTTGCGTGGCGGGAGCGTCGATCTCCGGCGCATCGAGGAGGAGGGCGAGGTCGGCCCGCCGCGTGGCGAGGGCGGTCTCCGCCTCGCGCGCTTCCGCCATGCGCGCATCGACGGCCTGGCGCAGGGAGGCGCGGATCTCCGGGGGCAGGGCC